>CAZYFL010000024.1:0-15432 GCA_964646805.1 uncultured Elusimicrobiaceae bacterium
CGACAACCTTATGATGGGCGCTCAGCATATGGAAGAGGGGCGCAAGGCCGGCGTAGAGAAGTTCATCGCCATAGGGACAATCTGCGCCTATCCGAAATTCGCGCCGGTGCCTTTTAAGGAAGACTGCCTCTGGAACGGCTACCCGGAGGAGAGCAATGCGCCTTACGGGCTCGCCAAAAAAATGATGCTGGTGCAAGCCCAGGCCTACAGGGCGCAGTACGGGTTTAACGCGATCTTCCTGTTGCCCGTCAATCTTTACGGCCCCGGCGATAATTTTAACACGGAATCCTCGCATGTGATACCGGCGCTGATAAAAAATTTTATCTCAGCGGCCGGAGCCGGGCAGAAAGAAGTAACGGCTTGGGGCACCGGCCGGGCCACGCGCGAGTTCCTTTATGTGGACGACTGCGCCCAGGGCGTGTGCCTGGCGGCTGCCCGCTACGAAAAACCGGATCCGGTCAATATAGGCGCGGGCTTTGAAATTTCAATAAAAGATCTGGCCGGAGTTATAGCCAGGCTGACGGGCTTCGGCGGCAGGATAAACTGGGACTCCTCCAAACCGGATGGGCAGCCGCGCCGCATGCTGGACACATCGAGGGCGCAAACCGAATTCGGCTTCAAGGCAAAGACGAATTTCGAAGAGGGCCTGAAGAAGACCATAGAGTGGTACAGGGACAACAATCCCTAACCCCTCGTCCCTGACTAAAATGACTAAAGAAGAGAAGATTAAATTCTTCGACGATGCCGCAGCGTCGCGCGATGCACGGCGCGCCAGGAGCCGGTATTATCACCGCGAACTGCTCAGCTTTTTCCATTTTGTGATCCCTAAAAATTCCTCCGTGCTTGAAATCGGATCAGGCACCGGCGGCCTGCTGGCTGAACTGAAATCGGCGAAGGCGCTCGGCTTGGATTTCAGCCCCGCCATGACGACGGCCGCCAAAACCGCGCACCCGGCCTTTAACTTCATGATCGCCGACATAGAAGCGCTGGAGATAACAGAAAAATTTGATTATGTCGTCATGCAGGACCTATTGGGGAACCTGGACGACATCTGGTTGTCCTTCCGAAACCTGTCCAGGGTCACCACCCCCGAAACCCGCGTGATTATAACCACCTACAACCCGCTCTGGGAACCGCTGGTTATGCTGGCCGGGGCCGCCGGGCTTAAAGGCAGGGATTTGCGCCAAAACTGGCTGGCCATAGCCGATATTGAGAATTTCCTCTACCTCAATAACTACGAACTCGTAAAGAAGGGCTGCCGCTTCCTGATGCCCTTCTATATACCGCTGCTCTCGGCTTTTTTCAACAGATTCCTGGCGAAACTGCCATTTTTTAAGGAACTGGGCCTGATACAATTCATAATTGCGCGCGAGACGCCAGCCAAACCTGAAGTCAAAAACTATTCCGTCTCGGTCATAGTTCCCTGCCGCAACGAGGTCGGCAACATGGAGCGCCTTTTCAGCGAACTGCCTGCCCTCGGCAAAAGCACGGAGCTTGTTTTCGTGGATGGCAATTCCTCAGACGGCACGGTAGAAAAAATCAGGGAATTGGCGGTTAAACGCCCTGAACTCCCTGTAAAAATTCTCCTCCAGGGCGGGGCATTCGGCAAGGCCGATGCCGTCAGGAAAGGCTTTGACGTCTGCACCGGCGACGTGCTTATGATACTGGACGCAGATTTGACCGTGGCGCCGGAGGACCTGAAGAAATTTTACACCGCCATAGCCGAAGGCAAGGGCGAATTTATAAACGGCTCGCGCCTGGTTTATCCCATGGAAAAGGGCGCAATGCGCTTCCTGAATATGCTGGGCAACAAGACATTCTCACTTATCTTCACCTGGACGCTGGGTCAGCGCATTAAGGACACACTTTGCGGCACCAAGGTCCTCCTTCGCTCCAACTACGACAAGATAAAGGCCGGGCGCGCCTACTTCGGGGACTTCGACCCTTTCGGAGATTTCGACCTGCTGTTCGGCGCCAGCAAGCTTAACCTGAGGATAACGGAACTGCCGGTAAGCTACAAGGAACGCAAATACGGAGAGACAAAAATAAGCCGCTGGCGCCACGGCCTGCTACTGTTCAGGATGGCCTTCATAGCCTTTATAAAACTTAAGCTGCGTTAGGCTCTGTGACAGAGCCTTAGCCCGCGCAGTTCCTTTTGATTTCGGTGAAAATGACGGAAAGAATCGAGAACGAACTGGCCCACGGCCGTAAAATTTCCAAAAACGCGGAGATCTGCTGGGGCTGGTCCGGCGGGTTGGGGTCGCGGCCCACTTACCCCCACTACAGCGCCCCTTTCAAAAAATCTTCTACCTCGTTTTGACGCGCCTCCGCATCCGCTTCGCCAAGCTTGATGAGGCGGCGGAGGTAGTCGGGCTGGAACATGAGGAGGGAGAGCAGATCGTTTGAGCGCATCTCGCGCGTGCCCAGGCCCCGTGTCATGAAGCGGAACGCCCCGGGAAGCCTCGGCTCGTATTCGTTGGCGAGCATGCCCAGGTCGCACGACGGGCGGAACACGAGAAGCCGGATCGGGCGGTAGTCGCGGCGCGGCCCGGACGGTAGCAACTCTATCATCTTGTTCATCCGCTCCATGGTCAGCGCGTCGGCGTCGAAGAGGTCCAGGAAAACGGAGTTGAAAAGCGAGCCTATGATTTGCGCAGGCGGCGGGTAATTGTCAAATGAGGACTGCTCCTCCTCCGAGCGCGTCCGGGTGTAGCGGGTTGAGATCGCAAGAATGCGGTCCGCGCCCAGGTGGATGGCTGGCGAAAGCGGCGTGGTGAGTTGGAGGTCGCCGTCGCCAAACCACTGTCCGTTGATATTAACCGCAGGAAAGAATATCGGCAGAGCGGCTGAGGCCATCACATGGCGCACCTCCAGCTTTGTGTTGATTGACTTGCGATGCGCGCGTTCCCATTGTGGAACGCCGCGGCCCTGCACCCAGGTGATGGACTGGCCCGTTGTGTAGCTAGAGGTTGTAATTGCAACCGCCTTGAGCGCTCCGCGCCGGAGGTTTGCTTCGATGCCCCCAATCACGCCGTCCTGCGCATCGAGCACGCGTTTGAGCAGTCTCTTCAGGGGTCTGGTATCCAGCGCGGCGTAAGAGCGGGGCGCGCTCGCGGCGCCGCCTGAGATAAGCTTCAGGCCCAGGCGCAGGACATTGCGGATGAGCGACAGACTGTCTACGCGGAAGACCTGCTCCGCGGCAAGATGACTCCACAAGTGAGTGAGTTCCTCCACACGCGCAAGGAAATCCCCGCGGTGCGAGGCCAGGAAGGCCATGTTAATCGCGCCGGCCGACACTCCGGTCAGGATTGGGAAATGCAGGTTCGGGTACCACCGCGCCAGCCGGCGCAGTATCCCCACCTGGTAGGCGACACGCGCGCCCCCCCCGCTCATGACGAGCGCCAGTTGTTCTTTGGGACGGTTGTTCGCCATTGCCGTAGTTGAATTTCCTGTTGATCTTTCTTCAAAGCGGTGAATTTGAGGTAAGAAACCGGGCTGGAAGCCCCCGCGCCCAGGCGGAAATCCGGTGAAAGGGTATTAGGATGCCGGCCGCAACGGAAAAAGCAAAAGCAACTCCCTGCTGTTATAATACAATACTTGCGTAGGCGGACGCTTGAAAACGTGAGGCAAGACGGCAATTCCGTAAACAGTTCGGAATTGCCGGCCCTCCGGGGCGCACCGCCTGTTGTAATTCCTATTTTTGATAGAATATGAGCCTGACAATGGCAATGGGCGAAACACCGGGGAAAATTATTCTGGCGGGGCTGGCGGCGGCGGCTTTCGCTTTTGCGGCGGCGGGGCTGGGCTGGGACCTGCCTTCGGACGCGCGCGCCGCCAGGACGCTGGCCCCGCAGTGGGACAAAGCGGCGCTTTTTGACCTGCTGGCCTCGGGCTGGGAAAATATCTATAAACAGGCCGCCGACTCCACACCGCTGGCCGCCGAAGCGGCCGGAAAATATTCCACGCGCCTCAAGGGCCGCTTCAACACAGACTTCAAAACCCCGCTCCCGGAGCCGGAACTCTGGAACTCTTACCGCTCGATGCTTATACGCTCCCGCTACCCCGACGAGGCTCTTCCCCTTTCAGATCTGGCCCGCATGAAACCGGCAAAGCTCGATTTCCGCCCCCCGTCCTTTATATACGGCGGAGGCTATCTTTACCCACTCGGCGCCTACTACTTCGCGCTTTCCAAAGTTGGCGCGGTGAAGCCGTTATCTCTGCGTTCGGTACTTGAAAAACCCGACACTCTGGGCAGGATTTACCTGGTCGGCAGGCTGGTAAGCGCCGCGGCTTTTGCCGGTATCTGCCTACTGGTTTTCCTTATCGTCCGGCGGCTGGAGCCCGGCGGCGCCGCTTACGCCGCATTCGCCGCCGCGCTGATGTTGCCGGCCCTGGGAATACACGCGCGCTATCTTACGCCTCACCTATGGGCCGCCTTCTGGGCCATGTCGGCGATATATTTATCCCTGCGGTCGCTCCCGGCCCTGAAACTGAAACCGCTACTGGCGGCGGGCGCCTGCCTCGGGTTGGCATCCGGCAGCTACTGGAGCGCCGCGCACACGTCTATTTTCGTTCTTGCAATCCTGCTGAGCCCCGGCAGGGAAGCCATGCGCCCGGCGGCGCTTAAACGGTTAGCCCTGGCGACTGGGCTTTGCGCAGCGGTCTTTTTAGCGCTGAACCCATATCTCCCTTTCAACTGGCATAATGCCGTCCAGGAGTTTTTCCCCGACGGGGCGTCCCCCGGCCCGGACATGGAAACCGGGCTATACATATTGTTCGTTAAAATTCTACCCATAACTCTGGGACCGGTCTTCGCCGTACTGTTCCCGGTCGGCTGCCTTTGGGGTATTTTCTCGGGCAGGCCGCTGCTACGTAATCTTTCGGCGGCGGCCCTGTTGTTCGCTTCCCCCGTTTCAACCACGCTCTGTCCCGACTTCCCCGCCGGGGTCAGGCGGTTCTTCCCCTGGCTGCTGACCGGCGTAATGATCGGCACAGTTTTTCTGGGCAGACTCACCGTTAAACTGAAGTCTGCTTTACGGGCGACCGTATTCTCCCTGGCGCTGGCCCCAGGGTTTATCATGTCCGCGGCCTACGCCTTCTGCTTTATTGACGCCTCCGGCCCCCACTCCACCTTCTATAGAATGGCCGACACGCTGGATTCCATGTCCGCCGGCAACACGCTTGGAATGCTGGAGTTCCCGCAGCCAGGCTATATGCCGGCTTTTCGCCTGGACAGATGGCGGCTGCGACTGGCCGATGAGGCCGCGTTGCCGGCTATGCCTCTGAAGGACTTACCCGAATATCTGCTGGTCAACTTTAACCAGAAAGCCGGACTTTATATCTTTCTCCATAAGAACTACGAGATCCATACCGGTTTTTACCCGCGGACCGTCCTTGGCTTCAACCCCGAACCTTTCCTCTGCGGGGCCAACCCGCCGCTGGAACTTTACAGACTTAAACAGCGGAAGGCTCTATGAGTTTTTTCTCTAAAACGGCAGGCTGGGCCAACAGGCTTGTGCTCCTGGCGGCTTCCCTAAGCGCCGTAAGGAGAGCGGCGCGCGCCGTCTTCGGACTGCTGACCCCCGATCACGACATAAAGGTGACTTTCCCCGGCTACTCGCTTTATGTGCGCACCCCGGACCGGTTGATAGCGGCCCTGCTCTGCAAGTATTCCTTCGCCTCCAGCCTTGAAGTTGAAACTTACCGCGCCCGCATAAAGCCCGGAATGATTGTGCTGGACATAGGGGCTAACGTCGGGGTTTTTACGCTGCTTTTTTCAGGCTTGGCAGGGGAAAAGGGGCATGTGCTGGCCTTTGAGCCGGATCCCTCCAATTTCCGCCTGCTTGAAAAATCCGCGGCCGAAAATGGGCGCGGCAATATAATCTGCCGGCAGGCCGCCGTGTCGGACAAAAACGGCGCGGTAAAGCTTTTTATTTCCGAAGAGAACTGCGGCGACCACCGCATTTATGATTGCGGCGACGGGCGCGGCTGCGTGGAGGTGGAAGCGGTTTCCATAGATGAAACGCTGGGCACGGGTGCCCGTGCGGATTTTATAAAGATGGACATACAGGGCGCCGAATACCTAGCTGTGTTAGGCATGGCTGCTACCGTAAAGAATTCCCCGGGGCTTACCATGCTCTGCGAATTTTCCCCCGGCCTGCTCAGGAAATCCGGCGGCAGCCCCGAAGCCCTGCTACAAAAACTGGAAGAATACGGTTTCAGCCTGAAATACCTGGATGAGGGTTCGCACTCCGTCAAAAGCGCCTCGCCGGAGGTATTGCTGGCGCTCTGCCCGGGTGAAAAATATCTGAACCTGCTGCTGGAGAAGCCATAATGTGCGGAATACTAGGTAAAGTAAACTACTCCTCCAAAGCCCCTGTGCGCGAGGCCGAACTCAAAAAGCCGCTTTTTGAAATGTTGCATCGCGGTCCGGACGACGAGGGGGTGTTGACGGACCGCCACTGCGGTCTGGGCATGCGCCGCCTCAAGATCATAGACCTGGAAGGCGGGCGCCAGCCGGTATTCAGCGAGGACGGCTCTATGGCCGTATTCTTCAACGGCGAAATATACAATTACCGTGAGTTGCGCAAAGAACTGGAAGGCCGCCACCGCTTCAAGACAAATTCCGACACCGAGGTGATAGCGCACCTCTACGAGGACCTGGGCGAGAAGTGTCTGGAGAGGCTCAACGGCATGTTCGCACTGGCCGTGTGGGACGCCCGCAAAGAGGAGCTCTTTATAGCGCGCGACCGCGTCGGCGTGAAGCCGCTTTTCTACGCGGATATAGGCGGCTCGTTCTACTTTGCCTCGGAAATAAAGGCGCTGCTGGCTTTCAGCGGCATGCCCCGCGAATTAGACCTGCAGGCGCTGGCTAACTACCTTTCCTTCTATTACATCTCCTCCCCCCGCTCCATTTTCCGTCATATACACCGCCTGCCGCAGGGCCATCATATAAAAATCAGCGGGGGGAAAGTTGAAATAAAGCGGTATTGGCATTACCGCTTCCGCCCCAATAGGATGACAGAGCAGGAAGCGGCGGCGCGTATTGAAGAATCCCTCCTTAATTCCGTAAAGCGCCAACTGGTCAGCGACGTACCGCTGGGAGTTTTCCTTTCAAGCGGGTTAGATTCCACGGCCATAGTGGCCATGATGTCGAAACTCGGCGTAAGGCCAAAAACCTACACTGTAGGATATGAAAATGGCGGCACATATAACGAGCTGGACGAGGCCCGCCTGGTGGCCAGGAAATACGACACCGATCATCACGACTGCCTGTTCGGCCCCCGGGACATTATTGAAAATCTTCCGAAGGCGGTTGGCCGCTTCGCGGAACCGCACGGGGACTGGACCTACCTCGCTATGGGTCGCGTTTCGGCGCAGTCCCGGAAGGATATCACCGTGGCGCTTACCGGCGCCGGCGGCGATGAACTGTTCGCCGGTTACCCGACGCTGACGGCCGCCAGGATAGGCCGCTTCTACCGGTACCTGCCCGGCCCGCTCAAGAGAGCCATACGCGCGGCCGCAGAGCGTCTCCCCGTTTCCACCCGGCGTCTGAGCCTGGATTTTAAAATAAAGTCTTTCACACACGGCGCCGCCTTCAAGCCGGAAATCGCGCATTTAAAGTACAAGGAAATATTTACCGCAGAGGATATGGAGATTTTCTTGCCCGGAGTAAAATACGCAGACCCTTTCGAGGTTTTCGCGCAATATCTGCCGGACGTGGCGGACAGCCGCCTGCTGGACCGGCTACTGTATCTGGACCTGAACGTCTTCCTGCCCTACTGCTCCCTTCACGCCACCGACCTGGTAACCATGTTCAACTCCCAGGAGGCGCGCGTCCCTTTCCTGGACAACGAGATGATAGACCTCTCAGAGGAAGTCCCGCTGGACATTAAATTAAAGGGCTTCACCACTAAGCATATCATCCGCAAGGCCCTCAGGAAGTATCTGCCGGAAGAGATACTGAAAATGCCGAAAAAAGGCTTCACCATGCCCACCGGTGAGTGGCTGAAAGGCGAACTGAAGGATTTCACCCTGGATATTATAAGCTCGGCGCGCACCAAAAACCCCGGTTTCTGCAATTATGCTTTCGCCGAAAAACTGCTTGAAAAGCACTGTGAAGGGCGCCAGGACAACACACGTAAGCTGACCTGCCTGGTTTCGCTCTTCCTGTGGCAGGATACATACTGTTAACTCTCCCCTATGTTATATAATACTGGAAATGCGGCGGGAGGAACGGGAAAAGAATGAAACTAGTGGTGCAAATTCCGTGCTACAACGAAGAAGAATTCCTCGTTGCGGCCATAAACGATATCCCGGAACATATCGCCGGAGTAAGCGGGATCGCCATTGTGGTCATTGACGACGGCAGCGAAGACAGAACAGCCGAAGTCGCCGAGGCGCATCCCCGGGTATCCAAAGTCGTAAAACTTCCCTGCCACCAAGGGCTGGCAGTAGCGTTCAGAGCCGGAATTGAAACCGCGCTCAACCTGTCGGCCGACATCATAGTTAACACCGACGCGGACAATCAATACCCCGGCGCGGAAATATCCGGACTTATAAAGCCGATACTGGAAAACAAGGCCGACTTCGTTATCGGATACAGGGATATAAAGAACATCAAACACTTCTCTTACTGGAAAAAAATCGCGCAGAAAGCCGGTAGCAGGGTCGTTTCTTCCATATGCGCCCAGCAAATACCGGATGCCACTTCCGGGTTCAGAGCATTCAACCGGCACTCCGCGCTTTGGATCGATGTGATCGCCAGCAACTATACCTATACCCTGGAAACCCTAGTGCGGCTGGCAAGCCAAAAAGTGCGGATATCACATGTCCCTATAACAATAAACCCTCCGGTCCGCAAGTCTCGACTTATGGGCAGCAGCTCAGAATATATAGCTAGGTCCGCGCTGGATATTTTGACCCTCCTCTACATATATTCGCCGCTTAAAGTATTCATTTGCCTTGCCGCATTTTTCGGATTTCCGGGGGTATTTTTAACAGTCAGGTTTATTTATTATTACCTGGTGCGCACGGTATACATGCACATTCCCTCCGGTTACGAACAGTCCCTCACGTTGGGCATCGGCCTCATCATCATCGGTTTCTTCACGCTGCTTATGGGTATCATTTCCAGCCTGATCCACATTAACAGGAAAATACTGGAAAGGATACTTTTTTATGTAAAAAAGACCAGTTAAATTTCCCGAAAATATACCATCTAGGCCACGCGGGTGAGCGCCGGGAATAAAGGAGAGAAGCTGGCCGCGCTCGTTAGGTATGACTGAATTTATTCAGAAGCGTATCTATGGAGAAACCGGCAAAAACAATAACAAAAGGATCTATGGGCACTCGATACCGTATCATAGCCCAGAATATCATATGCGTTGCCGTGAAACTGAAGATCAACAAAATAAGCAGGGATGTTGTGCGCCAATAGGCGTGCCAGGACAGGACCATGCCGAGAAATCCAAGTGGGATGATCCACCCTGAAGTCAGGAGCGCTATTATTTTATTTGTTTTGGTCGCCACCATGGGGTAGAACCGCCAGAAGTGAACCAGCCGCTTGCCCAGTAGCCGCATATATTCCAGTTTATGCCCGGTAATAAAAGCCAAGCCTTCGCGATAAAAAGTTTTGTCGGCCTCAGCAGGCGACAGTGTGTTGATTATCTGCTGATACGCCCGCGTGTCATACCAGATTGCATATTCATCGGGCAGGCGGTTTACGCTGAGATGCGGTATTTCCTCTAACAGGATAGAGAACTGATTGTTTGCCTGCCAGAAATGTCTCGCACCATCGGTTTCCACCAGCACAAACCGGTGATAGTGAAAATAATTACGGCAGGTCCAAGGGATGATGGTCAGGGCCATAACGAACATAATAAGCGCAAAATCCTTTACCTTGCCCGCAGAAAACCGGCGTGGGAAACAAAAAATGTACCAGAGGGACGCCAGCCCGACAAACGGAAGGACAGTGCTTTTGGATAAGACCGCAAGTCCGGCCATAAGTCCGGCTATTATTTTATAGCGGATCCCCTGTTTTTCCTGAGAAATAAGGAGCGCGGCAACCATGAGCGTCAGCAGGAAGGTGAAAACCACCTCTTTAAGAATATCACCGCAGTAATAAATAAGGTAAGGGTAGAAGGCAAGGATCAGGCCGGCGAACACCCCTGCCCTTTTATTGAATATCTTTTTTCCGATGTAATAAGTGCTCAGGCAGGTGCAGGCTCCCACTATAGCCTGCGCTATACGCACAAGCAACAGATTTTTCCCGTTTATCAGAAATATGCCCGCTAGGAAATAGGAATACACTGGGGAACGCCAGTTGTCGCCATATCCTTTCCCCTCTGCGATCCGGTGGGCGATCTGGATCCAGTCAAAGCCATCGGGCGAGATGTTGTTCGGATTCATGAACAACACATAAAGTAACCGCGGCGCGAGCGCCACAAGGAAAAGCGCTGCAGGGAGCCGATAACGCGAAACTAATTCTTTTATCTTTTCCATATCGATCCGTTTTACATCTCACCGGAAAAGCGCCAACTCCGTCCGGATTTGTTCGGATAACGGGAAGTGATACGAGTATTTTTCAGCGGCAACATTTTCAGCCAGGCTTCCAAGTCGCTACGCTTAAAGTAATTTATGATCGGAACAGTGAGATGGTCCTGCGCTATCCAGCGGATGCCGGCAAAACTACGGTCCGCGTACTGGTGGAATGGGATGTATTCCGCCAGCGGGCGCATTAATGGTATTTTTACCGCCAGCCGATAAAATCCATTGAGCAGGTAGAGAAAAAGCGCCGGGGAAAAACTGAGCGCCCGCGCGGCGGGGAACGGCAGGCGCAGAGTAAAAAAACGCAGTATATTCAGGGGGTACTTGATACTGCTGTGGCCATAAACCCAGATGAATATCTTTCCCCCCGGTCGGACAAGTGCCGTGATCTGAGCGACGCCTTTGGCGGGATCGGGCAGATGGTGAATAACGCCGATGGAATAGACGATATCAAAACTTTCCTTCCTGAGAGGGAGATAATAGATATCCCCCTGAAAGAAGTGCGCGTTCTCTTTGCCGCGAAAAGTGTCGTGGTGCGCCGTGACTACCGCTTCGCTCAAGTCAAAGCCCACTATTTCAGCAGCGCCGTACAAGGCGCCGAAATACGCGAACCTACCCATGCCGCAACCCGCGTCAAGCGCCAGCTTTCCTTTGAACTCGTCAGGGGACAGATGCTGGTCGATCATGTCGTCAAACTCCCGTTTGTACTCTTCAGCCACTTTTGAGTAGATGGACCAACCGTATTCATACATTTTCGCCACTTTCAGAGAACGACGGATATCAGGCGTCACAAGAGCGTTATCCGATATATGCAGCTGCCGGATATATTTCCGGCGGAAATCAGGGTACGCGCGAACAAGTTCGCTTATCATTGCCGGCCGCAGGATCCTCGGGACGCCGCTGATGATCGGGAAGGTTATCGCGCATTTTGTGCAGCGCAGCATTCCTTCCTGAACTTCCAGCCCACTGATCACGAATTCTTCAACTGTAAACTCAGCTCCGCATTCCGGACAGCAGGCATATTTCAGAAAATATTTTTTCATTCGATATGATCTCAAATTGATAGAAAAGTTAAACCTTCTTTATCTGAACATAATCAATCGCCACATATTTAAAGCTGTTATGGCCGCCTTAAAAAAATTCCCGCCGACGCCCTTGCTTTTTCCGACTCTCTTTTTCAGCGTTACCGGTATTTCTATCACCATTAAGTTGTTTTCAAGCGCCACAAGCAACATTTCACAGGAGAAATGGTTGCCGGTGACTTTCAGCCGATCTATTATTTTTTCCAGCGCGGCCTTCCGGATCACTCTGAACGTGCATCCGACATCGGTCAGGCGGACGCTCCAGAAGCGTATTTGGAGCAGTTTTGACATCAGCACATTCCCGAGCAGGATGGACGCGTTCAGCTGGGAATCAGGCGTGTTCAATTCTCTTGTGGTTCTTGTGCCCACCACCATGTCGGCGTTCTCGATATATGCCGTCAATTTTTTCAGATCGCTCCCCGAGAATGTGCAGTCCCCTTCCACCAGGCACACGATATCGCCAAGCCGCATCGCCTCCTTAAGCGCGCGGACACAGCAGGCGCCATACCCCTGAACGGATTCTTTAATCACCGTCGCGCCTGACTTCAACCCCTCTTCGACGGTCCTGTCAATTGAATTATTGTCCACCACCACCACGCCGGCCACATGCTCCTGGCGCAAAAAATCCCGGCCGGCTTCGCCGATGGAAAGCTCGTCATTATAAGCCGTCATGCCGACCGCGATCTTCGGATTGGGCATCGGAGCGAACAGCAACGACTTCTTTTTCCCGGGTTTCATAGCGCCCGCCAGGAAATCAGCCGCGACAAGAGCCGTCCCCAGCAGGAAAAATATATTGGTCAGCCTAAGCGCGCAAACCGGCTGAACGACATCCGGCAAAAGCCCGCCCAGAACAAACCCGGCGACCTGTATAAGAAAAAGAACAAAAGCAATAGCTAAAAAATGCACTCCATAGAGAAGTATTTTATGGTCTTTCATCGTCTTACCATTTCACCTGAAAGAACGCTTTAATATCGTTCAGCAGCTGTGCGCGAACCAGACTGCCCCAGAATCTTTTTATCATAAACCGGGGCCTGAAGTAATATTCGCGGTAAAATTTTTTATAATACGTCTCCACCGTGTCCCAGTCTAGGCCGGGAAGATCATAGAGTTCCCTCGCCGGGAAATAAAGATTATATTTTGACCAGTCCCTTGTCTTGATCTTACCCTCCCTGTCCAACTGCTCAAAATACGGCGTTGACGGCAGAGGAACGGTTATGGCGACCTTTGCCATGTCCAGATCCAGTTCTTTTGCGAAGTCGATCGTTTCCCGCATTGTGTTTTCAGTTTCACCGGGAAGCGCCAGCATGAAAAAGCCGTGCACTTCCAACCCCGCCTTTTTTGACATCCGGACCGCCCTTCGGACATCCTCGCAGGTTTCGCCCTTGCGGATGATTTTAAGCACCGTATCGCTGCCTGTTTCAATGCCAAAAAAAACCCTGTAGCATCCGGCGCGCCGCATCAGAGTCAAAAGCTCCTGGTCAACCCGATCCGCCCTGATGCCGGTGACGGTCGCCCAGGGGAACCGGAGCTGCCTTTTTAATATCTCGGCGCATATCCCCTTGGCTCTTTCGATATTTACAGTAAAACAGTCGTCAGCGATATGAATTTCCCTGAACCCGCAGTCAAGCATATACGCCATTTCATCTACGACCCTTTTTACTGATTTTGCCCTAAAATTTCTGCCAAAAACGCTTTTGTTGCAGTAAATGCACTCATAGGGACACCCGCGGCTTGTCTCAATCCATCCGGCGGGGTTTGCTCTTGCAAGGAGTTCCGTAGTACGATATTCCCGCAAATTAAACAGCCCCCAAGCCGGATACGCCAAGGCATCCAGATCTTTTATCGGTTCTCTTTGCCGGGAAAGAATACATTCACCATTACGCCTAAATGCAACACCCGCGATATCTTCCAGCGGCTTTCCATCCACAACGTCAACTATGGAATAGTCCGCCTCGCCCAGGCAAACAATATCCACCGCCGCAGACGCCAAAACATCAGCCGGCATGCTGGTTGGATGAACGCCCCCGGCGACAACAATAACATTCCTGTCCGCGTCCTTAACAAGTTTTGCCAGGCGGAGCGCCTCACGGGAAAGGATGGTGGAAAAACTTATCCCGACATAATGCGGACTAAATCGCCGCAATTCTTCCAGAAATGCGTTTTCTTCAATCTTGTTCAAATCCACAATCCGCACTAGGTGTCCCCTGGAAACCAGCGAGCCGGCAACCGCAGCCAAACCCAGATGCGGCGAGTAAATAGCACCGGGCTTAATCATCGCCCCCCTGTAAATAAAATTGTAAGACGGGGCAACTAGCAATATTCTCTTTTTGTGACCGCCATCCGGCGACATCAGTCTTCCTCCGGGCGCCTTTGGGCTATAACAGTCATTACGCCGCCGCACGACAGCGCGCTTTCGACAAAACTCAGCACAAAAGCCGGCAGCAACAGCGGCACACCAAGCAGCGCTGTGCACAAGATCGTATAAAATCTTGCGACCGGCGGGTATTCCTTTTGCACAACGCCCCGTTTGAGGAATTTATAAGCGAAATTCATCTCGCAGCCCAACAGGTTCAAAATGGTTTGCCACCAGCCGAAAGGATTATACTCCAGAGAAAAATGCTTTATCTCTTTAAGATGAAAGCCGGTTTTGTCCAGCATTTTCAGCACAGTTTCCGGGACGAACTGCCACCTGTGGCGAGGCAGATCCAGATGGAACCATCTGCGGCCGCCAAGTCCGGCCTGCAAGCTGTTTATATTTGGAACAGATAAAACCAAAATCCCGTCTTTTTTAAGCAATCTATGCATCTCCGCCAGATATTTATCGGGTTCCGGCAGATGCTCTAACACCTGCCACAAGGTAATTACGTCGAAACTCTGCCCTTCGAATTTAACTTCCATTAAATCCGCGCTGTATATCTTATTGTCGTCCGTTGAGCGCTTGTTCCACTCCTCTGACGGGTCCACGCCCGCAGTTTCCCACCCACTGGCCTTCATGATTTTCAGGAATTCTCCCGTTCCGCAGCCGAGATCCAGCACCGTCCCGGAAGTCTTCCCCGCTCCCCCGATAATTCCTTTTCTTTCCCGCAAAAACAGCGCTTCCAGAATTCTTGAAATCCCTTTCATGCTTCTATAATAATCGCCTTGATAAAGAGCCTGTTCGTCTTCCAATTTTTCTTGCGGGTTTAGATAGATCAGTCCGCATTTATTGCATTTAACAAGGTTGAACTGCCGGGTAAAAGATGAAAGGTAATCCCGTCCGCTTAAAAAAAACTTATTGTCCGACAAGGAACAGATAGGACACACGCTATCCTTAGCAATTTTCATAGACTATTAAACCTTATAAACGCATGTCTCCTTGCTTGAATATAACAGGGTGAGTTCCCGATCTATAGAGGTACCCTTGAACCAGTATACGTTCATAAACGGAGAAGCGTGGTAGAAAACTCCGTTTGTTTCCACATATTGATTCCTGTGCAGGATTATATAGCCGATATTATTGCTTTTGAAATACGCTTTCGCATCGCCTAATGAATAACGCAATATACTGGGACGATTGCCGGTGATTATATTTTGATCATAGTAATAACTTTTTGCGAAGGTTTCTCCCAAATAACAGATCCCGGCCGCCGGCGGAATATTTTTGCCGGCCCATTTAACGACATCCCACCCTTCAAATTCATATTCCTTTTGAAGATACTGATCGGCTGACTGGATTCCCAGGATATAGGGTATTCGCTTTGCGCCGAAATAGACGCTCATACACACGTTGGGAACTAGGATCATGACCAGCGTCAATGTCGTT
>CAZYFL010000025.1:0-2212 GCA_964646805.1 uncultured Elusimicrobiaceae bacterium
GCAGCGGCCATAACCTGGTTTTCCGCGGGTGAACTTGAGGGCAGGGACGCTTCCGCCGGCCTCACAGGGAATTTCACGGCCAGGGATGTGGCCGCGCAGGTTTCACGCGGTTTTAAGCTTGGGCCTTTTGACGCAGGAGTTTCCGGCAGGATAATCAGCCAGAAGATAAAGTCCAGCGGGGCAACCTCCTTTGCCGCGGACCTCGGTCTGCTTTACCGGTTTAAGGGAACGCCCTATTCAGCGGGCGCTTCCGTGGTCAATCTGGGCACAAAGGTGAAGTTTGAGAAGGAGAGTTTTCCGTTGCCGCTTAAACTTAAGGCGGGGGTGGCGGCTAATTTCTCTTCTCTCCGGCTGTTGCTGGCGCTTGACGCCGAATTGCCTGGCTACGGGCCGGCCGCCGCGCGGGCCGGGGTTGAATACAGGGGCCTTGATGCCATAGCCCTGCGCCTCGGTTATAAGACCACGGCTTCCGGTCAGCGCGACGCCGTGTTGGGGCGCGGCTTCGGGGATTCCGTCTCCGGAGTGGCGGGCATGTACGGGTTTTTCGCCGGCGCCGGTTTTCATTATTCCAGTTTTACACTGGATTATGCGCTGTTGCCGTACGGGGATCTGGGCACGGCGCACAGGTTCTCGGTGGGTTTAAGATTTTAAGAAGGCGGAAAGCCGGAAGACGGACATATGCTCTACGGAGGCGGTTTATGAAGAAAATTATACTTGCTACTTTACTTTTTGTCACCGGTCTGACGGCGCCGCTATTGGCGGAGGTGATGACCTACCAGGGACGGCTGAAAGAGTCTAACATCCCGGTAAACGCCAACCGCAACTTCCTGTTTGAGTTCTGCTCCACTGAGGACGCCAGTTCCGGCTGTGTGGCCTCGGCGGACGGCTCAAAGCCTTTCCAGGTGCTGAACGGCCTCTTTAAATCCACCTTTACCCTGCCCGCGGTAAATCTTTCTGCCGGGCCGTGGTACCTTCGCGTGAAGGTGGAAACCTCCTACCTTTCCCCGCTTGAGCGGCTCACTTTTGTGCCGTATTCCGTATACTCGTCCACGGCAGGCTATAGCGCGGCTGCCGTGCAGAAAACCGGCGACGCCATGATCGGCCAGCTGACGCTTGCGGGTTCTTCGCTTACAGTTACCGGAGCGCAGGGGATATGGTCCGCGGCAAATACTTTCGCCGGCAATGTTATGATATCGTCCGCCTCCGCCGCCGTATACGGCGGCATATTGGTGTCCACGCATGTGTATCTGCCGGCCGGAGCCAGATATTACGGCGACGGCTCAGGCCTTACCGGAGTTACCGGCGCCAGCGGCACGGACAGCACCAAAGTGCTTAAGACCGGCGATATCATGAGCGGTTCTCTTATTATGGCCGGCGGTTCCAGCATGACCGTGACGGGGTCTGATTTCTCCGTGGGCGGGTCCACGTTTGTGGTCAAGAACGGTTATGTCGGCATTGGAACCGATTCCCCTATGAATCCGCTGCAGGTTTATTCGCAGGGCCAGTACGTTTTCTCGGCCAACGCCAACTCTTCCGACGCCACAATTAACCTTGTGCATAATGCCGGGGGCGTGGCGCGGATAAACGACAACAGCGGAACGGCTAATGCCGCCGTGGCGCTTTCAATCGGGCATGTTAACCACCTGCTGGTGAACGGACAAGGGAATGTGGGTATAAGCAGCGCGACCCCTTCTTACAGGCTGGTGGTTTCCAGCGGCGCGGGTGAGACCGGGATTATAATGGCCGTTTCAACCGGGACGACCAATCTTTTCTGGGTGGCCGGGGACGGCGCGCACGCTACCAAATTCTACGGCGACGGTTCCGGAATCACAGGGTTAGGTAGTGCAGCCGCCGCCGGTACCGCTACGAGCCTGGCCGGGGGGTCAATCGGAGAGATTCCATACCAGTCTGCCGCTAACACCACCGTCATGCTTGCCGCTGGAATCAATGGTCAGGTTTTACAGGGGAACACCAATCTGGCGCCGGGCTGGACAACCACACCGGCCATTATGGGCGCTAACATAAGCGGGGTTCCCTGGGCGGGGGTGCTGAAGACCGGCTCCTCGCTGGCTGATTTGGCAACCAGGAGCGCTAGCGCTAGCGATCTGAACTCCGGTATTCTGCCTTTGGCCCGCCTGAGCGGCATCACAAACACCGAGATAGCGGCAGCGGCGGGCATACCTTATTCAAAGCTTACGCTGACCGGCGGAGT
>CAZYFL010000025.1:2312-15421 GCA_964646805.1 uncultured Elusimicrobiaceae bacterium
TAATAGCTTCGTCTATCTCGGTGGGCGGCGTATATACTAATTCAATAGCGAACTTGGCGGTAACCGACGCGAAGATAAACGACGTTGCCGGTTCCAAGATAACCGGCGCCGGCACCATAGTAGCGGACCGGATAGCCTCCGGTTCGCTGGGCGCGAACGTAATAGCTTCGTCTGTGGCTGTAGGCGGGGTATACACAAACGCGGTACAGGATTCCGCGATAACGAACGCGAAGATAGCGGCAGCGGCGGGCATACCTTATTCAAAGCTTACGCTGACCGGCGGAGTAGTGGATGCCGACGTGGCAGCGGGCGCGGCGATAGCCATAACGAAACTGGCGACAACCGGTAACCTGGGCGCGAACGTAATAGCTTCGTCTATCTCGGTGGGCGGCGTATATACTAATTCAATAGCGAACTTAGCGGTGACCGACGCGAAGGTGGTATTGAGTACCGGCGCGATAACCAGCGGGAAGTTCGGCGATGATCGCGTCAGCATCAGCACGGGTGCGTTCCCCGGCGGATTCAACGCGGCCGACCAGCTTGTGCGGCTGGGTCCAGACGGCGCAATCAGTATTTCTGCGGGCATCACGGCGTCAAGCGCCACGATAAAGGGTGGCGGCGGTCTGGCGGTAATCTATGGTATAACTGCGAGCACGATAACCGTAAGTTCCATCACTACTACTGCGGCGGGCGTTATCTTCAGCACAAATGTTTATTTTATAAACGGCAACGTCGGCGTCGGGACCGCAGTTCCTGAAGACGCGCTTCATGTGGCGGGCAATATCCGGCTGATGAGCGATGGTGTTACCACCTATAAACTCTTCACAAGCGGCATCGGCCGCACTCTGGAATTCCAGAATACGGGAACACCGGCTGAAAAAATGCAGTTTACCACGAGCTTAAATGTTTTTGGCGATGTCGCGAGCGATACCAGTCTTTCGCTTGTGCCGAACAGCGGTTGGTCGGTGTTCAAGGGGACGGGGGGACAGGGGACGGTAATTGCGAATACCGCTGCCTTGCCGATAGTTTTTGCTCCCAACCAGATAGAAGCTGCAAGAGTGGATTCAAACGGCAATGTAGGCATCGGGACGGCGAATCCGACGGAGAAGCTTGATGTGGCGGGCATTATCAGGTCGTCTTCGGTAATTTATCCCGGAGGCGGCGGTTTCCAGATATTGCGCGGCATGTATGACGATCCGGCCAAGGACCGCACGGGGTTTACTTCAAATGTTTACATAGTCGGCTATTCTTCCGCCGTAAAGTATTACGGCGACGGTTCCGCGCTTATGGGCGTAACCGGCACGGATGCCACAAAGCTGCCGCTTGCCGGCGGTACGCTCACAGGCGGGCTGACTATAAACAATTCTACCTTCACAGTGCGCGGTCCCGGCGACCTGATGTTCCTTAACAGCGCCAATAACTGGGGGCTTATGTATATCAACGAAGGAGCGACCCAGCGTGGCGTTCTGGGTTATGCCAACGGCCTTGGCAGCGTGTTTAGCCCCGGTGAAATCGCCGGCGCCATGGTAATGAACGGCGTTTCCGCATTGCAGCTTGGCAGCAATTCAACGATATCGCTTATTCTTTCAAACGGCAAGACCGGTGCGGGCGGGAACAACCCGTTATACACCCTGGATATCTCCACGGTCAACGGCTCCGATCCGTATCTTTTCCGGGCCGGAATGGATGGCATACTTATTTCCACCGGCGGCGCTATACAGACTACGGGTTTCGGGCATGGCGCAATTATCGGCAGCGCGCGCGGCCTGGGCGCGGTGGATTTGCAGACATCCCGTTCTCTGATAACACAGGTGGCTTCCGGGAACTATTCGGTTATAAGCGGCGGACAATACAATACCGCCTCCGGACTCAAATCCCTGGTTGCGGGCGGCAACGACAATGTGGCCGATAAGATGAACTCAGCGGTTGTGGGCGGAAACTTCAATAAAGCTTCCGGAGATTTTTCAGCGGTTATTGGCGGCAACAACAATACAGCCGCAGGCATAGCTTCGTTTATCGGCGGCGGTGGAAATAATCAAACAGGGCTTGGCGCCTTTGGCGCGGCGGTCTTTGGCATGAATAACGCGGCTATGGGGAACTATTCATTTTCCGCCGGGTACAAGTCAAGCTCGGCTGTTAACGGAACATTTACCTGGGCGGATTCCCAGGGAGTTGACGTAGTTAATAATGTAGCAGACCAGGTAATGTTTAAGGCCCAGGGCGGCTTCTGGATCTCAACCTCAGCGGTCTACTCTGCCCCCGGCCTGTTCGTGGATTCTTCCAACCGGGTCGGGATCGGAGTCGGAACGACGGGGCTGCCGGACCAGAAGCTGACCGTGGCAGGGAACATCAGTCAGACTGGCGTAATACTCTCCAGCGGAGCCGGGAACAACTACTTCGCCGGCAGCGTAGGCATCGGGACAACGAACCCTACGGTAAAACTGCATGTAAGCGGTGCGACCATACTTGAAGGTGATGTAACTATATCTACCGGATCCGCTAGCGGAGGGGCGCATCTGCGCTCTAACCAGTTGACACTTCCGGGTGTCAGCGTAATAAGCGCCTCCCCCACCTGCGGAACCGTACCCTCGGTGATCATCAACGGGACCGACATGGCGGGAAATGTTACTCTCACTGCCGGCACCGCTCCCAGCGGCACATGCATGATAGGGATAACCTTTGTGAGATCATACGCCACCCCGCCCAAGGCGGTTGTCATAACGCCGATGGGAGCGAGTGCTCATTTTCTTAACTCCTCCGTCAATCCGTTTCCGACCATAGGCGGTTTTGTTATCCAGGCGAACGTTGCAGTAACCGCCAGCACATCGTACAGTTGGTCTTACATCGTGATTGAATGATCGTAATCAGGGGGACTTGTGGGATTGTTGTGCTGGGATTGAGGGGATTGGGGCTGGCGTCTTTTACATATGGTTTATAATTCAAGCGAGAAGCGGATGGCTTCGTTTAACTGTCTTTCCTGTTCCGCTGTCAGCATTCCCAGCCGCTTTATGAGACGGGATTTGGGAAGGGTATGAATATTATCACAGTTGACAACGCATGGCCTGTCAAGCCCGTTTTCTTTGCCCAACACGACTTCGCAGGGAATTCTGCGGATTGTGCCGGTGACTATTGCCGCCACAAAAGATTCAAGAATGGAATACGCCTGATCCCGGGATATGAGGACAAGAGGCCGTTTTTTTATCGGAGGAGGAAAATCCGCAAGCCATATTTCACCGCGTTTCATTCCCAATCCTCCGGAGCGAGCGTTTCCGGCGCAAACCGCAGAAAGGCTTCAGCTTCGGCGCTGGACGGCGGAAATTTCCGATACCCCTTTTCATATTGCCGCATCCTGTTGGCTTCTATTCTGGATTGTGCGAGCCTGTCTATCGCTTCGCGTATGGCCGCGCTCCGCGACAATTTGAACTGCTTTTGGAAGCTACACAGCAGTTTGAAAGACTCCGCCGGAAGGCTGATGGCAAATTTATATGAATGTGCATGCATAATTACTCCGGTAATACTTTGATTATACCATAGTATACCGTAGATAATGCGTTTTTGCAAGGGCTGACATTGCATGAAAGAAACCTCAGGACAGGGAAGGGCAGGAAAAGGATGAGAGCTGAAGAGACGGCGTTGTTGGTCTGGCAATTGATTTGAGATTAGCGATGAAGATAAAGAGCATTGCAGCCGTCGCAGCGTTATGCCTGTTTCCCGCACTGGGCGCGGCGGCTGAAAAAACGGCGGGAAATATAACCCTTCTGGGAGACGCGGCGGATTATTCAGCCGCCAGCGCGGGGCAGTTGTCTGCCGGGACGCAGGTGGAAGGAGCGCTGGCCGGCGCGGCCTACGGCAGTTCCGGGGCGGGGGCCGCCGTCCTGGAGTCCGGCTTTTACACCCGTCTGGTCAGCAGCGTAACCGTGGTTTATACCAATACTGACATAAGCAGTTATACGGTTTCCCTTGTCCAGGCCAATCCTGCCGGCACCACCTATGATATTTTTGTCTCCACCTGGGACATGGCCGATCCTTATATGATGTATTATTCCACCGACGCGACCGGCCGGCCGGTTGAGGGACTTTATCCTAATACCAGCTTTTATAATTTTGTGCTGGCCAACTACATGGAAGGGGATTATTCCGCCGCCGCAGTTACCACGGCGGTAACAGCGGCAGTCGCTCCTTCCTCGGGACCCTTCACGCTTGCCGACGCCGGGCACAACACGCTGGAGCTTTCTTTTACCGGCTTTGAAAATCCGCCTCCTGTTTCCGCCCTGGACTGGTTTGCCCAGACCCCGGCCCTGCCGGCGGCGCGCTATGGCCAGGCTTCGGCGGTTTACGGCAAGCATGTCTTTATCTCAGGAGGCTTTGACGGAATTTATTTTTCAAGCGCTGTGCTCCGCGGCGCCGTTTCCACGGACGGCAGCGCCGGATCCTGGGAAACCGCCGGCTTTATGCCGGCCGGGCTTTACGGGCACCAGGCGGTAGCCGCGCGCGGCAGGCTTTATATACTTGGCGGTTACGCGTCCAGCGGTTCCCGCGCGGAAATCTGGTCGGCCTATATTTCCTCCGCCGGGGCGATAGGAAAGTGGGAGCCGGAGACGCCGCTGCCCGGCCCCATGTATTTCCACGCAGCCGCCCTTGCGGGGAATAAAATTTATGTCTCCGGCGGTTATAAAAGCGGCTCCGGCGTACTCGCCGGGTTTGATTTTTCCGTTATAGGCAGCGACGGCGCGCTGGGCGCCTGGACCAGCGCCGGCAGCCTGCCCGCGCCTCTCTACGCCCACTCCATGTCTTTGCTCCCCGGCAGGCTTATTATCGCCGGGGGCAAAGACGGGGCTTCAGCCAGGAGCGAAGTCTGGACCTGCCCGCTTGACGCCGGCTACCCCGGGGCCTGCTCCGCCTATACGCCGCTGCCGGCCCCGCGCTACGGGCACAGGGCGCTGATGGCGGCTAACCGGCTTTATGTTATAGGCGGCAATAACGGCTCCGCCGCCCAGTCGCAGGTTTTCCTGACCAGCGTGCCTGCCATCGGAGCGGCCCAGTGGGAATCAGCCGCCCCATTGACGGCGTCGCGCCAGTTCGCAACTGCTGAAATAATAGGTTCAAGGTTGCAGGTTTTCGGCGGTTCAAACGGCTCGGCGGCTTCCAATTCGGTTTTCGCCGCCATCCTGCGCGGTACGGAATACTTTGTGGAAGTCGCTGAGGATAATTCCTTCATTTCCGGGGTTAAATCTTCCGGCTGGACCAGCAGTCCTGGGGCCGGCTTTGGCGGCCTGCTGCCGGGCTCCACATATTATTTCCGGGCCAGGGCGAGGAACTGGACCGGGGTGGAGACGGCCTATTCACCCGTAGGCTCCACTATCACTTACCCGGCCATACCGGGCGCCGCGTCCTGGACCAATGTCTGGATAGATTCGGCAACGGTGAACTGGCTTGCAAACGACAACCCTGGCGGCTACGTCTACCAGGTGCTTTATTCAACTTCCCAGGATTTCAGCGTCTCTACGACAGCCTTTACGACAAGCGCTTTCACAACTTTTAACGGCCTCCAGCAGAGCACTACTTATTACGCCAGGGTCAGGGCCTATAGCGCTTCCGGCCGCAGTTCCCGGTTCGCGGAGCTGCCGCCGGCGCGCACCGCTTTTGACCCGGCGCTGGACATAACCAGCCCCACCATTGCCAATGCCCAGGCAGATTTCACCGGCTGGAAAGGCACAAACACCTTTCTCTGCGACGTTAATTTTGCGGATGCGGGCGCCTCAGGCCTGAGCAAATTCCAGTTGCGGGTTTCAACGACTTTAGGCGACGCTAATCCGGTCTGGGCGGACGCTGTCACCGGCATAAACCAGGATTCCTATACGGCCGACTGGGCCATACCCTGGAACGCCTGGGAAGCCATGCTGGAAGGCGCCTCCAACTATATCTCGGTGCGCGCCTATGACAATTCCGGCAACTACAAAGACGCGGCGGACCTGTTCAGCGTATTAAAGGACAGCACGCCGCCGGCCATAAGCGTAAACTATGCGGCCCCGACAGCCTGGCAGACGGATTATCCAGGGGATATAACAGGCCTGCGCTTTGACGACGTTCTCTCCGGCCTGGGGCGCGTACAGTACAGCGTAAGCTCCGGAAAGTTTTTTGCAGACGGCGGCGTAATTCCCTGGACGGACATAGGCGTGCTCACGACCGGAGCCACCTGGTACCAGCCGGCCGCGCTGACCTACAGCTTTAACCAACTGGCCAATGCGACCTCAAATTATTTCAGCTTCCGCGCGGTGGACGTGGCCGGTTCCACCCGCGCCTTCGCGGACGCCTTCGGAATAGCCAAAAATATCAGCGGGCCCACGGTCAACATCTCTACCCCGGCAACGGCATACCTGTCCACTTTTACCCTGGTTTCCGGAAATACCGGCGAGACCAACGCCCACGCCGTGAAGGGCACGGAGGTTTTCCTGCGGGACATGTCCAGCGGTCTTTATTATAACGCAGGGGATTTCCTTTCCGGCTCGCGCGCCTGGCAGGATGCCGACGACCAGACCGGCGCTTTTACCATAATTTTTGATAATCTGGCGCTTATCAGCGGACGGCAGTACCAGGCGGTGGCGCGGTCTTCAGACTCCGCCGGCGACTATTCGCAGCTGTTCGCCACGCGCACCTTTACCTTTGATTCTGCGCCGCCTTCGGCGCAGATCGTTTATCCTGCCGACGGCTCAGCCGCCGCCTCGCTCTCCGCCATAAGCGGAACGGCGGCGGACGCTGTTTCCGGGATAACGGCGGTGGAGGTTGTGCTGCGCAGGCTGTCCGATGGCAAATGGTGGAAGAACAGCTCCTCCTCCTGGGAGACCGCGCCGGAGCCGTTGCTGGCGGGAACCACGCCCTATTGGACATGGAATTTCCAGGCATACCTGCGCGACTCGCTGTCCGACGGCGCTTCTTACTACGCCAGCGTCCGGGCCGCTGACGCCTCAGCCCCGGCCAATTCCGGCGCGTTCTACGCGCAGGGCTCCACATTTACCTATTACGACGCCACGCCCCCGCCGCCCACCGCCTCCCTGGCCGCCGCGGCCGGGGCCTTCAGCGGCTCGGTCAACCTCTCCTGGCGCACAGCCGGCGACAATGCGGCTTCAGGCTATTTGCTGTCCGGGACCTATAAAATAGCCTACTCCACCTATACAGGGGCGCAGTTGTCTACCGTTTCGGCACAGGTTTCCATAACCACTGCCGCCATTACCGCGGGGACCACGCAGTTTAAGGTGTTATCCGGGTTTAGCGCTTCCACGACTTATTACTTCACCCTCTGGACCGCGGACGACGCGCAGAACTGGTCGCAGGCTTCCAACGAGGCTTCTTCCGTTTCCGGAGCGCCGGATACCGGCTCGCTTACAGGCAGGGTGACCGACGCCTCAACCCAGCCGGTCACCGGAGTGCTGGTAGAAGCGCTGGGCCCCTCCGGCGCGGTTGAGGGCAGCGATTATACCGACACCTCCGGCAACTATTCCATACCCGCCCTTAACTCGCTCTACCTCACCATAAGGGCGGTCTGGGCGGCGCAGGATATAGAGAGCTCGGTGTCCAAGGACGGCATCCCCAACGGCTCCGCCGGCGTCAATTTCACGCTGAGCGTCACCTACCAACTGGCCGGTATCTCCGGCTTTATCCCGTCCAACTTTATGCCGCGCGGCGCAGCGCCGCGCCTTGGCGCCGGGGCGCGTTATACCACGCGCGAAACACGCGCTTCCCAGGGGGCCGAACCCTTTATTGAGATCTACAGCCGCGGCAGGCGTATAGGCGCGGCCTTCGCCGACTCCGCCGGAGCTTTTGAGGTGCCGAACCTCCTGCCCGGTACTTACGGCCTGCGCGTTTACAACGGTTCCGATTACAGCAAAATGGAGACCGTCACTCTGCGCCCCGGCCAGAAGTACGTGTTCAATCCCAGGTACGCCATGCTTAATAAAGCCGGAGTTTATGCCTATCCCAACCCGGCCAACACCGCCGTTAACTTCCATTTCAAGTCCTTCGCGGCCGAGGCCGGGGTGGAGATATTTGATATTTCCGGACGGCTGGTCAGGAAGCTTACGAATGTTTCCTATGACAGCGTGGTGGGCGGCGACAGCAGCAGTAAGAAAATTTACTGGGATCTGTCCCGCGAGAATGTCGCCTCCGGCGTCTACCTCTACATACTGCGCGTCAGGGACGCCGCCTCCGGCGAGTCGGAAAAAGTTGTGAAAAAGTTCGCGGTGATACGGTGAAGAGACGTAACTGCTCAGGTAGCCAGAATCCAGAAGCCAGAATTCAGAATAATCTGCAACTTCTTACTCCTGACTACTGAATTCTGACTACTGTCTACCTGAGTAGTTACGAAGAGACTACGAACGACATCAGCGATGTGCGGTCAGGATCAAGGCTCAGTCTCAAATTAGTTATAATTGAAATTCAGCGATGAGACAGAACAACGCTTGCTTTTCCCTTTTTTATCTCCGTAACCGGATTTCCATCGCTGTAATCTCTTTACTGCCCGCTGTCTGGCCGGCGGCTCCCGCCCTAGCCCAGGATGCCGCCGGCCTGCAGTTCACCGCAGCGGCCCCCGACCCGGTGATGGCCGGCGAGGAGGTTAGGCTGCAGACGCTGGTGGTCAACACCGGCGCCTCAACCTGGCAGAAGGGCGCCTACTACTGGATAGGCGAAGTTTATTCGCTGGAGGGGGAGGAGAAAAAGTTTATAACACAAACCGTCTCGCTGTCCCCCGCCGAGGATGTGGCCCCGGGCGCGGCGCATGGCGCGCAGCTCCCTTTTGTTGTGCCGGATAACCTGCAGGGCCGCCGCCTGCTCTACCGCGTTTTCCTTATAAAAGACGGCAAGCGCATCCTTGAAACCGATTACAAGGGTTTCCAGGTTATAGAAAAAGAATTGCGCCCTCCGGTACCGGAGGATTTTAAGATAGGCGGCGACGTCTCTTTCGGCTACAGGAACGCCAGCCGCGACGGCTGGGACAATCACCAGGCCATAACCGCCGCCAACTTTGTGGGCAGGATACGCCAATCTTCTTTCCTGTTTAATACCTATATTGTGAGTACCTACCACAGACCCATAACGCCCGCAATAGTCCTGCTCAACTACTACGCCCCGTGGGGAAACCTTGCCATCGGCGACATCTCGCCGTCGCTCACTCCGCTTTCGCTGGACGGCCAGGGCATGCGCGGAGTCTCTTTTGAACGGGCCAGGGGCAGGCTCTCGCTGACGGCGCTGGTAGGCCGCATAGTGGCCCCGGAGGAGCCAGGACCCAACAGCGGCGGGCGCTTTGCCAGATATTCAGGCGGCTTCAAGGCAGGCTGGCAATTCAGGCCCAACCTTAAGATTGCCGCTGACGCGGTGCTGAGCCGCGACGACGAGCATTCCATAAACATTACCACCACCGCTATAACCATCAGACCGCGGCAGACTGCGGTTTATGGCCTTAACGCGGATTGGAAATTCCTGGACGGCTTCACCCTTAACAGCGACTTCCAGATGAGCGCCTACAAGGAAGACCTCAATGCCTCGGCGCCGGGCGTGGGCGGTTCGGCCTGGAAGCAGGAGGTCAAATACCGCGCCGCGCTGTTTACCGCCCGCGGCGCTCTGTCGCGCATAGCCCCCGGGTTTTATTCGTTCGCCAGCCCCTCGGTAATTTCGGACAGGCAGGTGCTGGACGGCGAACTGGGTATTTTTCCGTCGGATTGGACCGCTTTCACCCTGGCCTACAACAAGTATGCCGACAACCTCGCCGGCGATCCCGCCAAGACCGTCACGGAGGTTGCGCAGACCACGCTGGCCAATATGTTGCGCCTCAACAAGACCGTGCTGAACGCTTCCGTCATGACCAACGCCGCCAGGGGCAAGCCGGAGGGGGTGCAGGACAACCAGACCACCACGCTGAACTTCTCCGTTACCCAGCCGGTGGCCGCCCATACTCTCAGCGCGGGCTTCCAACAAAGCGCCTTTAAGGACAATACAGGGCTTTCGCACGATCTGGACACCTCCCTCATTTCCTTCAGCGGCGCCTTCAAGCTTACGCGCAAACTTTCTCTGTCCACGGGCATGGTGAATTCCGCCACCAAAGACAAGGCGGATTCCACCACCGGCAATAACACCAGCATTACAGGGAATATCTCCTATTCAATGCCGCGCAGGGGAATGGCCGTGCAATGCTGGACAACCATGTCTTCGGCAAAGAACGATTCCGCCCTCTCCCCTGCGGATTCAAGCTCAGTTTCAGTGAACGTGGAAACGGTCTGGCTGAAAAACCAGAATTCCAGGTTTACCTTCGGCGTGGGGGGACTGTCCAGGAAAGACAAAATTAACCCCGCCAACGACTCAGGCGAGGTTAGTATACTGACGAGGTATAATTATTCGTTCTAATGAGGAACAATGACAGTGATGAAGAGGTATCGCTGTTATCTCTTTTTAGGCTCTCCGGGGGTTGTTTTTTTCAGCGCTTCAAGGTATTCTTTAAGTTGCGTATCATCGGGGGAAATACTCAAAGCCTTCTGCCAGGAACGCCTGGCCTGGCGGTAATCCTTAAGTTGCAGGTAGGCCGAGCCGACGCGCTTGAGGGCGGTGATATCCCCTGGCTCCAGGCGGAGCACTCCTTCCAGTTCCTTTACCGCCAGATAAAATTTTGAATCGTAAATCTGATGCAGCGCCATTTCCTTCTTGTGTTCCAGTACGCCGGCATTTTCAGGCTTGGAGTCGTTAAGCTTCAATTGGGGAGCCTCCTCCTCCAGCGCGGCGGTGAGCCTGCCGAAAACCTTATCCGGGGGCGCCAGCTCCGAGGCGTAGCGGAGCGCGTCATAGGCGAAGGGGAGGTCCTCTTTCTCACCCAACCAGGAGGAGATTCCCTCTGAGGCCGCATTCCAGGCTTTTGAAGAGGAAGATCTGGCCGGGGCCAGCGCGGAAATTTTGCGCAGCCTCCCCTGGAGCTTAAGGTAGTAGGGGTTTGTCTGATCGGAGGCCAGCAACTCCTCCAGCTTTATAAGCGCGTCGGCGTAGCGGCCCTTTTCCAGCAGCCGGTTGAAGACGCCCTTCAGGTCCGCCGGGGACCCGGCCATTTTCCTGCGGGCATCCTCTATCATATTGCGCGCCGTGGTCTGCCTGGGGTCGGCGCGCAGCACCATGCTCCAGCGCTCTATGGCCCTGGGGTAATCGCCGGCGGCATAGTAGCCGAAGGCCTTGTCGTAAGATTCTTTTATCCCGGCGTTCTCCGCCGGAGCGCCGCCCTGCGCCTGGGCGGCCGGTGCGCAGCAGAAAAACAGCGCGGAAATTAAAGCGTAAGTTCTCATGATTTTCCTTCCTGTACGTCGGCCTGCCGCATTATTATCATTTCTATCCTGCGGTTTTTCAGGCGGTTGGCGTCGTTGTCGTTAGGGGCGGCCGGATGGAACTCTCCGTAGCCGTAAGCCGTTATGCGGACCGGTTGTACGCCTTTTTCCACCAGATAGTTTATGACGGAAAAGGCCCGCATGATGGAGAGTTCCCTGTTTGAGGCGAATTTGCGGCCCAGCATCCTAGCGGAGTCGGTGTGTCCCTCCACTATAATCTTGTTTTCCATTTTCATCAGGCTGGCCGCCACCGGGTTCAGCACTTCTCTGGCGGAGTCCTTCAAATCCGCGGAACCGGAATCAAAAAGTATCGGGGAAGAGAAGGTCAGCTTTATCCGTGAGGTGGTCACCTCCAGTCCCAGGCTGCCTTCCGCTATCTGTTCCTTCAGGTCCTCTTCTACCTGTTTGGCGGCTTCCAGCTCTTTTACCTTCTTTACAGCCGGTTTAACCCCCAGCTCCTTCTGAAGCGCGGCTATGGCGGTTTCATAGTCGGACTTCTTCATCTGGAAGGAAAGACCATAGAGCGCGAGAAAAAGGATGACCAGGCAGGTCATCAGGTCCGCGAAGGGCACCATCCAGAGCTGGGAATTATTTTTGCCGCTCATCCCACCGCCTGCCTGCAAGCCTTCGGCTTGCGGAATTCCGGATCAAAATTCGCCATTGGCGAATAGGCGGGTGGCGGGATCATTTGCGCGAGACTATTATCTCTATCCTGCGATTGCGCGCCCGGCCTTCGGCCGTATCGTTGGCGGCCGCCGGGCGGTGCTCGCCGTAGGCGGCGGCTATCATCCGCTCCTGCGGCACCGAATATTGCTCCGCCAGCAGATCAACTACCGCGTTGGCGCGCGCGGCTGAAAGCTCCCAGTTGGTAGCGTAGTCCCCGGACTTAACAGGGATGCTGTCGGTGTGGCCCTCAACTATTATGTCGTTGGGGAGCTTGTTAAGAACCCGCGCCACCGGTTCCAGCACCCCGGAAGACGTCCGGCCTGGTTTCGCCTTGCCGGAGGCGAAGAGTACCGGAGCGGCGATGTTGATTTTTATCTGTTTGTCGGTTATCTGTACTTCGGCCATATCCTTCATGCCGGCCTTGTAAAGCTCCTCGGCCAGCTTCCTGGCGACGTCCTCTTCGGTAAATTTATTTACAATCTCTTCAGCTTTTTTTTCCTTCCGTTTCTGCGCGTTTTCCTTGTCAAAACCGTCTATAAAAATAGACTTGGCCTCGCTTTCCGGATGTATGCTGAAGACGTAGAGTATAAGGAAGAAAAGCATAAGGTTGGTCATGATGTCCGACAGCACGACCAGCCAGAGGGGGTTCTCCTCCGCGCGCTTAGAGTAGCGTTCTATGAAAAACTTCATCCCGCCACCCGCCTGCAAGCCCTCGGCTTGTAGAATTCCGGATCAAAATTCGCCACGGGCGGATAGGCGGGCGGTGGGATCATTTTGCCGCAGCTTTAGCCTTGCGCCTGAGGGCGAGCGAAAGGTAACCTTCAAGTTTCTTTGAAACCAGCCACGGCACGTCGCCCTCGTAGATGGAGAGCACGCCCTTGGCTATTATCTCGCGGCTCAGTATATCCTCGTCGGAATGGTAGCCGAGTTTGCTGGCTATGGGCAGGAACAGGAAGTTGGCCGAGAAGATGCCGTAGAAAGACGCCGTCATGGCGATGGCCATGGAGGAGCCCATCATGGCCGGGTTCTGGATATTGCGCAGGACCTGCACGACGCCGATGAGCGTGCCCAGGAGGCCGAAGATCGGGG
>CAZYFL010000026.1:0-15314 GCA_964646805.1 uncultured Elusimicrobiaceae bacterium
GCGGGTATAGAAAAAGTTGGAGCGTATAGCCACCATCGCGTCCACAGCTCCGGTCTCGATAAGTTTCTGGCGTACCTTGGCCTCGTCACGCCCCGCGCCGGAAGCCTGGGAGGACATTACAAATCCCGCACGGCCGTTTTTGGCAAGATAGCTGTAGAAATAGCTTATCCACAAATAATTCCCATTGGAAACTTTCTCGCCTTTATTCACTCCGGGCAGGCCGAACGGCAGGCGCGGGTCGCGTTTGACTTTTTCAGCGTCCACCTCGTCCACATTGAACGGGGGATTGGCCATGACGAAATCGGCCTTGCTTAAAAGCTCATGCGGGTCCTCGTAATAGGTGATGGCTTTTTCTATGTTGCCCTGCAGGCCGTGAACAGCCAGGTTCATTTTTGCCAGACGGATAGTAGTGGCGTTTTTTTCAAGGCCGTAGAAAGTGAGCTTTTCGGAAGGGTTTTCTTTAAGACGCTCCACGAAGTGCGCGCTTTGCACAAACATGCCACCGGAGCCGCAGGCAGGGTCCAGAACTATGCCTTTTTTAGGCTCCAAAACATTGGCGATCAGGGCCACCAGTGAAACAGGGGTAAAGAACTCGCCGCCGTCGTGCGCCTTCTGATCGGCAAACTGGGTAAGGAAGTATTCGTAAATGCGCCCAAAAATATCCCCGGAAGCGGTTTTCAGCTCGTCCGGATTCAGCATTCTCAGGAGATTGCCCAGGACCTCGTTGGAAACTTCCTGGTATTCCTGCTTGGGCAATATGCCTTCAAGGGTTTTGTAGTCGGACTCTATGGACTCCATCGCCTTTATAATGGCTTTGGCCCGGTCTGCGCCCTCGGGCAGGGAAACAAGATGGTCAAACTGGGCTTCCGGACGAAGGAAAATCGCGGTTTTCTGGGAGAAATCTGCCTTGGTCAGATCACGGGGCTTACCACCGCGCTTGGGTAGGTCGGCTATAATCTGGTCTTTTACACCCAGATAACGGCTGTAGGCGTGCCTCAGGAAAATAAGGCCCATCACAGGCATAAAATATTCGTTGCTCGCGTAGTTAGAATTGGCGCGGAGCGTATCCGCCGCGTTCCAGAGCTGTTTTTCTATTGCCTCGATATGTTCAAGCTGAGCCATAAAATCCTGTTCATTGGGAGATATCCCGCCGAGCGTGTGATTCATTACCCCTCCTATATTAAAACAAATTATTATCTGTTTCAGTTAATGAATACTGTTACAGTAGGACATACCACCTGTCATAGGAGTGAAATCTACCTTCCTTTTACAGTTTTTGCAAGAACTTGCAATAAGTACCGGAAGGAAGGTAGTCATGTTCATCGCAGGAGGGGCGATGAAACGAAAAAAGAGGAAAATGTTGATTACGGAGTTCGCTATACAGGTTTATTCGGATAGGATCTCATGGGACGGTTTCGATAAGTTCCTGTGGTGGCTGTTGACCAGAAAGTCTAACGGCGGCTTCCTGTCGCATGCTCGGAAAATTCAGAAATTCCGGTAATCCGGAACCTGTTTTCAGACGAGAATTAAGGCCTTGCTTTCTTCGAAGAAACCTTGTAGATCATGATCATGCCGACGGGCTGCCGACGGATAGGGAGGGCAAAAACATGAACCGTGACGAGTTTAGCAAGCTTAAGAAACGGATAACCCGGTTCCAGAATCTGGCGACCGCGATAATCTGGAGTAGCAGGACAAAATGGCCGGGATATATCATACAAGGCGACGGCGGCGAATATTGGGCCTGCCGCCCTATAGATTTTGAAAGGCTTATAAAAGCTGGTTACGAGGCGGCGGTTTTTATTAAGAACCGCAAGGAGAAAAAACCATGAAAGCAAACGAAGCGAAAACAGGAGAGAAGTATCTGTCCAAGACAGGCATTCCGGTTATGCTGACGGGCTCAAAGGCCGGTAAGTTCCAGATAAAGCTGGAAACCACCGGCACGACTGTCGGCGTAAACGGCGATTACGAGCTGAAGCCGTATGACGAGAAGGGCGTAGACAAGGAATCCCGTATACTGCTGAAGCTCAACGGCAAAGGCAGGGGCTGCAAGGCCAAGGCGAAGAAAGAAGGCTCTTTGGCCGCCATCATAGACCCGTACCTGCTGGTCGGTGGCAAAAGCACTCAAGAGATCGCCTCCGAGGTTGCCAAGAAAGCCGGGGAGGCAGGCAAGGGCCGCGATATAAACGCCAACGTTCGTGCCCGCCTTGTGTGCTATACGCGCAAAGGCTGGCAAGTCGTAAAGAACGAGAAGAAGCACGTCAAAGTTGTCCGGAAGACGGTATAGGGCAGGAGATTTATGAAGCTGGACACTTTACAGGAGGGCTTTCTCTCGTATCTCCGGAATGAACGTGGCCTGGCCACCAGCACCATCTCCACTTACAGCCATCACCTCAAGACATACTTGAAGGCGCTCAATGAGCGCGGTGTGGGCCCTGCCGCCGCTACAAGCGAGACCATAACGTCCTATCTGGCCGGTTTGCGCCGGAGAGGCCTTCGACCGCCATCAATATTCTGCGCCGCGATTGCAGTGCGCACCTTTTATCGTTTCTTAGTAGCGCAGGGGAATATTCCAAGCGATCCGACGGCAGCCCTGCGGCTTCCTAAGCTGACCATGCGCGTCAGTGAGCCGTTATCCATCGAAGATGTCCGGAAATTACTGACAGCGCCATCGGGGCGCAGTTTTACAGGTATTCGCGACAGGGCGATACTGGAGCTTTTATACTGCGGCCTGAGAATCAGCGAAGCCCTCGGGTTGGAGGCCGTACATGTTCATTTTGACGAGGGCTATGTGAAAGTTTTAGGGAAGGGCTCCAAGGAGCGGCTGGTGCCTATGGGGAAAATGGCCGCCGAATCGCTGAAGAGGTATATAAATATACGGAGTAAGCGATTCGCCGCCACGCCCGCCGCTTTGTTCCTGTCCCGGTCCGGGCAACATCTCAGCAGGAACGGCTTCTGGCGCAGATTCAAGCTCCACGCCGCCAAGGCGGGAATTACGCGGCCAGTCCATCCTCATTTATTGAGGCATTCATACGCCGTCCACATGCTGGCCGGCCGCGCCGACCTGCGGTCGCTGCAGCTCCTGCTCGGCCACAGCAGCCTGAATACAACACAAAAATATTTGAGTCTGGATTTCAACGCTTTGAAGGAAACCTGCCAGCGGTCTCATCCGAGGTTCTGATGGCAGATGACTGCGGGTAACGCTATTTCATTAAGGAGTGTGCCAGCTCAAATACTGTATCCGCCTTGTATACGATTCCGAGATTAATCATCTGTTGACCGACAGACACCAGTGGGCCTGTTATAGTCGGGATTGGCTGCTGAATAACCTTGCCGGTAGTTTCCTGATAGTATCCTGCGGCAACTACGCCTATGAAATAATGGGGCCGACTCCCGAGTACAAGGCCTCCGCCACGTTTGCTGTGAATGCCTCCTTTATCAAAAATAAAAACTGGGCTTCCGCTCGAGCCTCCAAAAATGGCCGCGTCGATGAGGAATCTTCGCTCGCCATTGTGGTCGACCTGTATCGGTGAGGCGGTCATTCCGCGCCGAGCCACAGGCAAATAATGCGCTTCGTCAAAGATTCCATTGGGGTAACCAATAAAGACAACTTCTTCCAGGGCGTCCATTTTCTGAAGTTCGTCATTAGATGGCATCAGATCTTCCGGTATGCTTCGATAAAACAATTCCTTTCCGGCTTTTTTAGCATGCTCAAGAATCAGTGACATAGACATAATGGCAATATCAACAGTTGGATCCGGGTGCTTGACCCAGTATTGTGCAAAATCAGGGACCTTTAGCTTATAGCCCTGCCCCTGGCATGGAATCCCTGCAGCTTTGAGATGAAAACGGAGCGTACCGGTTTTGCCACCTGTCACTACATGCTTATTTGTGGCCAAGAATATTGCGTGGCGGCTCTCATGCCCCGCATCAATTATAAATCCGGTTCCGACAGCAGTTTCGCCCGAATCATTTTGGGATTCGATAAGAATCGTCGTGAAGTATAATTGTTCAGCGATGGTTTCCACTTTCATGTCAGGCCTCAATCACTTCATCACAGGCTTTTAATAAACGTGCGAATGTTTCCTCCAGGTCTCGTTTGTCGTCACGGTCATCCTGCGAATCCCGACGAGCAACAAAGGCGCGAGAGGCGGCATTGTGAAAATCCCGAATGGCTTGGTTCAAAATCTTGTGCCGGCGAAAATGCCCGGCGGCTAACTCGAGTTGAAGGAGCAGTTGCGGTGCCTCTTGTTGTAGTTTTTCGAAAGCAGGATAGCCGCCGAACAATTCTGCTATATGCCCAGCAAGTTCTTCGAGTTGTGTGATGCGCTGGAGATTAAATTGCCAGAGCTGTTGCTTCCGTTCCCGATGGATAATCAAGGAGGAATTCAGAATTAGTGATATTAATGAGGCTATCGCAGCTATGCCAGCGGCAATAAGTGTTACGGTCTGCGAAGTCAATTCTATTCTCATATCGTTATCGATTCTATCATTTGTCACGAACCTTCCGAGGGCACCCCCGAGGTTTTGAATCAATCGCCTTTCATACGTCGATAAGGCTCGAACTTTCGGTTAATCTCTTCAACGATCTTGCGCTCCATCTCTTTTCGTTGTTTTTCCGGGAACTTCGCCAGGGGATCTCCGCAATATGGAGTTCGAGGTTTGCAGTATTTCTTTGACATCCTATAGGAAAAAGAACCTTCCAATTCAGGGGGATAAGCTCCGAAGTGAATGCGCCGTTCTTCACGGCCCTGCTCGTCAAGACGCTGCCACTCATCCCCAATGTTTTTCAGGTCTTCTTTCAAAACTTCGCCAGCCACGAATTCCTGATCGGCTCGGAGTAAAAGCGGCACGAGCAGTTTATGAAAATTGTCGGAGGATGCGAAAATCCAGCAGAAAGGCAAGTACCAGACATATTCCAGGTCAACGACATTCGAAGAACGCGTCGAAAACACGCCGGTCGATAACCCGATGATGAAGGCTGTGTAGGCTCGGTAGCAAAACGCCGCATAAGGCGCAAATTTATTTAGTTTTGGCATCCCAGCCTGCACCCACCGGTTGCTGACAGCAGTCTTAAGAGGTTCAGCCGCGTTAAACATGCCTAGGCAGCGATTTAGATTGGCAAGTTTTGCGTCAGGCTCATCGGAGTCAAGGAGCATGTCAACGAGACTGAGGACATCTCCTACGGTTTTTATCCGCTTAACTTCTTCAGCGATTGGAGGATTGCGTTTCTTGAAGTTCTCAAGGTCAAACGAGTGGATTGTCTCACGCAACGACTGCGAAGCATTCCGGTCAAAATCTGAGAAGTTCCCTGCGGCCCAGTTGCGAAGCGCCTTCCGGGCGGGATGTTCCTCAAAAATTACTCCATAGCCGCCACCTGGGTTTGGCACCCGGACTCCGGTATCCATTGGGATTTGCCCTGTCATGGGTATTGATTGTCCAAGCAGTGCGGCCGCAACCATTTCTCTGCAGCTTGCTGAAATACCTGAGTCGCCGGCTTCAATCTTCTGCGCCAGCCATTGGGCATCATTTTGCTTGAAGTTCCCTGGTCGAGGAGGTTTTGAGATGTCCCCCATGATCTCCATGATAAGCACTGGCGGTATACATACCATGTAGTGCTTAAATAGAAAACCCACCTGGTCGTGTGAAAGGCTTTGGAAGGTTGACTTATCGAGAAGGATTATTGGGCCCATTGATTCGAAGTTTTACCAAGAGCATTTCCAATCTTGCCTCTAGCGTTTGCGCCGCTTACTCAATGCTTTCCGCCATGACTTCCGCGTCAATCCCTTGAGCCAGGTGCGGTCCTGAGGCGGGATGGCTGCAATCAGCTTATCGCGTTCCTTTTTGTACCCAGCCTTCATGTCCACTTTGATTCCCTTGAGTGCCAGCGTCCGAAGCCGCATTCTGACTGGCATGGCCTCAATACGTTTGGTCTCCTCAGTGGTCAGAATTGTCCGCAGTAAGCCTGGCGCATCAGCCGAAGTATCTGCTAATTCAGGATAGAGGCGTTCAAAATCCCATCTGGCTAAAGGCACATACTTGAGCGCAAGTTCCACGTACGCGCTGTCGCTCTTCGTCAACCTTGGTCGAAGTTTACAGGGATGGCGCTCAGTCCTGGCCGTGCCGCGCCCGGAAGTTACTCGCCATTCAGTCGTCCATGCTGCGTCTATGCCCCCTCTTTCCTGTTCCAGCGGCACTGCCGCTCCGCTTGCCAGCGCATAAAGAAGCGTTCTGGACGGCCAGACTTTGCGATGGATCACCTCTTTATACCACAACTGGCGCAGGTTTTTCGTACCCAGCTTTGCTTCCTGTAATATCCAGCGCTCTATCCAGTCCCATTTCGGCGAGTTCAGCTGCTTCGACTTCCTGCCGAGGGATGCCATGTAAGGGATCAGGCAGGCGGCAACAAAGTAAATCTCCGGGAGGTCAATGATTATGCCCCTACGCTGCATAATCTTTTGGGAAGCCGTCTCGCTTACAACGTCAGTGTAGACACGCCCTAAAAGCTTGGTCCAACGGTCTAACTTTCCGCCCACAGCTTTTATCCTGTTAATCGCCAGCGTCAGGTCGCGGCATTCCCTCAGTTTGTTATTCAGCTCGCCCAGCATAGCGAGCGCTTGGACTTTATCAAGTTCCTCCTGATGGAGCCGCTTAATAATATCCAGCGCGGGGTGTGTCTTGAGACGGTCCAATAGGCGCGGGTCCCCGCCGAGCGCCATGAACTCGTCCATGAACGTTCGCCGCTGGAGGGATTTACTCGGTCGTGCTGTTCCCATAGGTGTAAACCAAATGCCCCGAAATCGAGGGTGTTTAGTTTACAGATTATCTTATCAATTCCTCCTATCATATTGGTATGGCCGCAATGAAAAAACAAATCGTGGAGGCAAACAGATGAAAATACTTACCGTCAAAGATATGCTGCAACGCTTCGGTATCAGCCGAACGCAGCTTTATTACGGGGAAGAAAGTGGCAAGTTCCCGCCGGCCAGACGGCTATCAAATGGCAAGCGCTACTACCTGCCCCAGGACCTGGAGAAGATAGAGGAAAAATTAAGGAAGGCGATATCGTGATAAGCAAAATTACAAAACTGGAGGCGGCGCTTTACTATAGCGGACGCGGTTGGGCCGTACTGCCGGTCTATGAGCCGATAAGCGGCGGCAAATGCAGCTGCGGCAATCCTGAGTGCCCGCATCCCGGTAAACATCCCCGCACCCGGCATGGCGTGCTGGACGCCACCACCGATGAGGCGCAGATACGCGAATGGTGGACCAAGTGGCCCTATGCCAATGTTGCCATTGCAACCGGTTCAAAGAGCGGCGTGATAGTACTGGATGTGGACCCAAAATCGGGCGGCGATAAATCTCTGGCCGCCCTGGAACGCGAACACGGCAAGCTGCACACGATGGAGTGCCTGACCGGCGGTGGAGGGCGGCACCTTTACTTCATCGCGCCAAACTTTCCGATGCGAAGCCCGGTGGGCTTTCGTCCGGGTTTAGATGCGCGGTGCGACGGAACGTATGTCCTTGTCCCGCCCAGCGTCCATGTCAGCGGTAACCTTTATATATGGAAGAAATAATATCCCCTGTGTCCGCTCCGGAATGGCTGCTCAAATGTATGTCAGCCCCAAAAGCCTCATCCAGTCCTGCCACGTCCTCGGGGGACGCCGCAACTGGCAAAATCGGCGACGGTGCTCGTAACGCCGCTCTGGCGAGTATGGCCGGCGTTATGCGGCGTAAAGGAATGAGCGAGTCCTCCATCATGGCCGCGCTGGCGCAGGAAAATACCGCACGGTGCTCGCCGCCGTTGCCGGATTCCGAGGTGCATAAAATCGCGCACAGCATAACCCGGTATCCTCCCGCGTCTGTGCCGGCCGAGACGGGGCAGCCGGGCTGGGACATGCCGATCCCGTTCCATAACCCGAAACTGCCGGAATTCCCTACGCATACTCTGCTGGACTGGCTCCGCAGGTTTGTCGAAGGCATAGCCGAGGCCACCCAGACACCTCTCTCTCTTGCTGGCATGCTCGTGTTGGCGATCTGCGCCTGCATATGCGCGAAGAAATTCATCGTGAAAATATGTTCCGGCTGGATAGAGCCGGTAAACCTATTCCTGGCAGTTGTCCTTTGGCCAGGGAACCGTAAATCCGCAGTATTCTCAAAAGTGGAGAAACCTCTACGGGAATACGAGGAAGCGGCAGTACTCAGCATGGCCGAGGAGATAGCCGCAGCCGAGACGCGGCACCGTATTCTCCTGGGAAAAGTTCAGAAGGCACAAGCCAAGGCCAGCGCCTGCGACGGCCCGGAAGCCGAGCAATTAACGAAGACAGCGACAGAATTGGCCAAAGAGGCGTCCGGGATGAAGATTCCTGCCGTGCCGCGCTTTGTGGCCGATGATGTTACGCCTGAACGTCTGGCCACGCTCTTAAAGGAACAGGACAGCCACATGGCCGTCTTGAGCGCGGAATGCGGCATCTTTGAGCTGATGGCTGGCCGTTATTCCGACGGAGCGGCCAATTTGGACGTTTATCTTAAAGGTCATGCCGGAGATACTTTGAGAGTTGACCGGGTGGGGCGTCCGCCAGAGTATGTCTCCCACCCGGCCCTGACAATAGGCCTGGCCGTCCAGCCAGAGGTTCTCGCCGGGCTTGTGAGCAAGCAGGGATTCAGAGGCAGAGGACTTTTGGGACGATTCCTCTATTCACTGCCGCTTAATTTGTTGGGCCGCAGGAAGATCGGCGCCCAGCCGTTATCCGATGAAATTTCGAAGGAGTACTACCGCAATATCTGCAAGCTACTTGAACTGCCGCTCGACAAGGACGAAGAGAGGCAGATACAAAGCCATGTTCTCCGATTCTCCAACGATGCGTTGGAGAAATTCCGAAAATTCGAGGCTTGGATAGAACCGCGACTGGCCGAGTTCGGACTATTGGGCCATATGACGGACTGGGCCGGCAAACTGGCCGGTGCCGTCGCCCGGATAGCGGGGCTGCTCCACCTGGCAGAACACTCCGGCGAGGCCGCGCCGTGGAATACACAGATCAGTCTTGCCACAGTGGAAAAGGCTATTTGTTTGGGCGAGTATTTTATCCCACATGCCCAGGCCGCATATGCCGCCATGGGCGCGGACCCCGCCATAGAGGACGCCAAGCGGGTTCTGGAATGGATACGCAAGGAAGGCTGTCCTGAATTCACCAAGCGGAACGCTTACCAGAGCCTTAAAGGATATTTCAAGCAGGTCGCGCAGCTTGAGCCTGCCCTTGCCATCCTCTGCGAGCACGGGTACATAAGGCTTCGGGCGGGTGACGCCAGGCCTGGCGCAGGGCGTAAACCGAGCCCTGTTTATGAGGTAAATCCCATCTGGCTCACGAAATCCGGGGATAGCGATCCGCAGAAATCCGATTCTGAGGATTGTGGGAATTGTGAGGATACGGGCGGAACCATACACGCTCCACCGCAGGAAGCCACTCAGGGTAATTCTGAGGATTCTGAGGATGAATACATAAATACTCATTTTGATCAATCTATATCTATATTATCCAATGATAGCCCTGCCTCACAGGTGGCCTCCGAGGCCCCCATAGGGTCCCCTGTGGCTCCCCAGAATTCCCAGAATCCTCAGAATTGCGCGAAATCGCCGGAAGAAACCAGCCTCTTTAACGCGGATGAGCTTGGCCTGCTTGCGGATGCTTCACAAGAAGATTTGGCCGGGCTGACCAATCTTAAGACGGCCTTTCCCGGCTGTATTATAAGGTCTGTGGAACCCTCGCCTGCCGAAGAGCCCGTTTCGGAAGCCGAGCGCAAAGCTATGGAGATGGACGCGCATCTTAAAGACGTGTGCAGGCGGAGAAACCTTGTTTTTGCGGATATCGAAAGGCTGTGGCCGGCGATAGAGAAGCGCCGTCGCCAACAAAAAAAGGAGGAACGTGAAAATGGAAAAGAAAAAAACGAAAAGCCCGGCTGGTAAGCCGCCGGAGAAGTGGGATACCGAAGGCCCGTTCGTGAGCTGGACGCCAACGAGCGATTGGGACGCCGTATATGCGCTGCCGGAAGGAGAGCGTCTCTTTGAAACCAGCCCGTTGATCGGCTGGGCAGTAGTGGGTGCGCGGCAGGAGGGCTCGAAAAGGCTGGTTGCGGAAGTTGCGGGCGTTCACGCCAGGATAGACGAGAATTTCTTCCTGTGCGGCCGGGAAGGGCGCTTCCTGGGATATCGCCGCACGAATGTGGCGACCGACGACGAGCATTTTAGGAAAGAGGCGCTTGCTTATCGCGAGCGCAGAAAGCAGGAAGCACGCAAGAGGAAGCCATGAAGCGCAAACCGCAGGCCAGGCATAAGGCCGAAGAAATTAAGAAAGCCGTGGCCCGGATACAGGGCGGGGAGTCTTTGAGCCTTGTGGCAAAAGACTGCGGCATCTCAAAATCATTGGCCTCGTATTGGGTGGAGCATGCCGACCGGCTGGTGCCTGCGGATTCCACGGTTTCGTCCTCGCCTAAGAGCGTCCTGCGCACGCGCCGGTTCATCGAGCAATGCGCGACGGCGATTTCGCTCGCGTTTAAGCGGCTTAAGACAGAACTCAAGAAAGATGCGCCCAAGGGGGTTAAGGATTTGGGCCTGTTGATTGCGGTTCTGCACGATAAACAGACCCAGGCCGCGCAACGCCTTGATATCCCGGCGCAGGAGGACGACCAGGACTGGTCCGCCTCCGAGGATACGCTGCTTATTCTGAGGCAGCACAGGTCAGCTAAATCCGACGCACCCCCTGAAAAGAATATCGTCGAGGTCAGCGTGGAGGCGTCCGGCCTCGAACAACAAAATAGAGCGGCGCTGCCTGCGGCCTCGGCGGATGCTTCGCAGCAGAATCAGAGCAAAACGTCGGCGTTACCGCGCACCGAGGGCACTTGAATGGTCATTCAAGTGCTCATTTCTCGTCGGAGGACAAAGGCATGAAGAGGGCTGGAAAAAATAGCGCTAAAAATCAGGCCAAGACGCGCGAAGCCTCCCTGAGGCCACCCAGTCGAACTTCAACAGCCCGACCGGGCACAGGGTGTTCTAGTACTGGCAAAATCCTCGTCGAGCGCGGAAACGGTTGTTTTAGAACGGTTGGTGGAACACAATACTGTCGTATAGGAGGATCAAAATGACACATCCAAAACATAAAGGCCCGGCTCACCCGGTTGATCCGTTGGTGGACCTGCTCACATTCGCAAGGGAGACCTTGGGCTATGACGCCCTCGGCCCGCTCCACCTCTCTTGGTATGCGGCGCTCTTGCGGCACGACCATATGCTGCTATTGTCTCCGCGCTCGCACCTGAAGACCACGGCGGTAACCGTGGCCTATGCGCTGTGGCGGCTGGCCAGGAATCCGAATCTGCGGATTCTGCTGCTTAATGAAATCCTGGCAAACGCCCAGAGTTTCCTACATGAGATAAAAGAGCACATCATCAAGAACAAGCGCTTCAGGCGGCGTTATGGACGGCTGGACGTGAACGCCGGTAAATGGACGGACACATCCATTACTATTCCGCGCACGAAGATAATGAAAGAACCATCCATAGCGGTTTGCGGCGTTTTGGGGACGGTTGTTTCGATGCACCCGGACCTCATCCTTGCGGACGACCTCATTTCGGTGAATAACTCATTGACGATGGGCCAGCGTAACAAGACCTCCCATTGGTTCCGCAGCGTAGTGCTGCCCATGCTTGAGCCGAAGGGGCAGATAATTGTAATAGGCACGCGGTATCACTATGCCGACCTCTATTCCGAAATCCTGACCGACCCTGGCTTCGCGAACTGGCATAAAATAGTGGAGCGGGCGCAATGGGTTGATGAGGCCGGCCAGAAGCATATCCTATTCCCTAAGCGGTTCCCGGAGGAAGAGCTTCAGCGACTGATGCTGGAGATGGGCTCCGCGTCCTTCAACTGCCAGATGATGAACGATCCTTCCGGTCAGGAGGGCGCTGACTTCAAAGTTGCCTGGCTTGACCAGGGCAGGTACGAGCAACTGCCGGACAGGCCCACAGTGTTTACAGGCGTAGATTTGGCCATCGGCCGCTCCGAGAGCAATTCGCGCTTCGCTATTGTCACTATCGCAGTGGACCGTGACGGCACAAGCTATATCGTAAACGCCTACCGCGACCGCATCCCATTTGCGGAACAGCTTAAAGCCGTTAAGCGTATTCATAAGCTTTACCATCCCCGACTCATAACCATAGAGGCGAACGGCTACCAGAGCGTCTTCATCGAAACGCTCCGCACCGATCCAGAAACGCGGCTACTGCCGTTAAAACCCATCAATACGCAGGGCGACAAGCATGCCCGGCTGCGCGGGTTATCCCCGTTGCTTGAAAGCGGGGCTATCCGCTTGCCACGGCGCGATATCGGGAACTGGGTCTCACAGCTTGAGGAAGAGCTTTTACAGTTCCCGCATGGGGCTAACGACGATATGCTGGACGCCTTATGGATCGCGCTCCAGGCCGTCGAGGCCCAGCGCGTTGAGCCACGCATACGGCATGTCGGCGACTTTGTGGAAGAGGATTCGTATTCGTCCAGGCCCCGTGGCCGACGCTGCCACCACTGCGGGGAGTCCAGCAAACAGGATGCCATCCAGTGTTCAGCCTGCGGCCGCCGCTTCCACGAGGACTACGTGGATTCCGGCTTTGAGAAACACGACGCCGCGCTGGCCGACCATCTGCGGCAAGTATTAAAAAACGGCGAGTGAGTCCGCCTTCCGGGGAGGTGTTATTATGCGAATTGATGAAATACAGGAACAGCTAAAACGGCTCGGTCTGCGTAAGGCATACCGGCCTTATGTGGAGCCTGAAAGCGGGCGTATTCTATTAAAGGTCCGTAAACCGGCGCAGATCATAGAAGGCCGTCTGCATGGCGCCGAGATAGACCTCTACGCCGCCGAGACGTTCCGCGTCTGGACAAGTAAACGGCGGAAAGCCCAGGCATTGGCGCAGAAACACAAGCTGCGGATTCGGCTGCTGGACGGCGAGGCTGAGCTGTTTGTTCCGGCCGCGCTGGCAGACGCTATCCTGCCGGTGTTTGGGGCCAAGACCCGGCGCGAGCTGACCCCGCCACAACTGGAAGCCGCCAGATTAAGGATGAAGCAGGTCCGTAACAGCCTTTCCTTGCAGAAAATCCCTGTCAAGAACGAGGTTCCGGGAGCCGGAAACGGGTATTGAGGCTCTATGCACCTGACTGCCCAGGATATAGCCGAATTTCACAATCTCTACCGGAAGCACTATGGGGTGGAGTTGAGCGAAGCCGTCGCCCGCGAAAAGGCGGAACAATTACTCCGGCTTGTTAAGGCAGTGTGGGGCAGCAAATCTCAAAGTCAGGTCGGTGGACGGCGAATCCCTCCACCTCCCGAATTAAAGAAGCCTTGATTTCAGGCGTAACAGACTGTATCATTCTAATGTGTGATTATGCAGACATTTACCAACACCGCAAAGCCGCGCATGAAGTATTTCATGTATGCCCGCAAGTCCACGGATTCCGAGGACCGGCAGGTAGCGTCTATCGATTCTCAAATCGGCGAACTGCTCAAGATTGCCGAGCGCGATGGTTTGGAGGTTGTAGAGCGATTCTCAGAATCCAAGTCGGCGAAAGCGCCGGGCCGGCCGGTTTTCAACGAAATGATAAAACGCATAGATCGCGGAGAGGCACAGGGGATTATCTGCTGGAAGCTGGACCGGCTTGCCCGCAATCCGATTGACGGTGGCACAATATCCTGGATGCTTCAACGGGGCAAACTGCTGCATATCCAGACCTATGACCGCGCCTATCTGCCTACCGACAATGTGCTGATGATGTCGGTGGAGTTCGGAATGGCAAATCAGTATATTCGCGACCTCTCTACCAACGTGAAGCGGGAATTGCGCCGCAAGGCGGAAATGGGCTGGCGGCCGGGTCAGGCCCCAACCGGCTACCTGAACTCGCCTGACAAGGAGAAGGGAAAACGCATTATCACTCCGGACCCGAACCTCTTTCCGGCTTTACGCCGCATGATTGGAATGATACTTGCCCGGACGCATACTCTCCCGCAAGTCCATGCGCTTGCGACCAACCAATGGTGCCTGAGAAATCGCAATGGTCGCAAAATAGGGCTGAGCACTTTTTACAGGATGTTGTCCCTGCCGTTTTATTACGGAGCTTATGAATACCCTGGCGGCAGCGGTATCTGGCACCAGGGCAATCACGAGCCATTGCTCACCAAGGCTGAATTTGAGAAATTGCAGGCCATTATTAAGAGCGAAACGACCACGCGCCCCAAAAGCTACTTCTTTGCCTACAGAGGATTGCTGCACTGCGGCCAATGCGGAGCTTTGGTGACAGCGGAGAATAAACACAAGCGCACTTCCAGCGGCAGGCTCATTGATTATGTCTATTATCACTGCACCAGGCGCAAAAGATCCTAACTGTAAACAGAAATACATCGAGGCAACGGAATTGGAGAGGCAGGCGAAGGAACTGCTTGAGCGCATAGAAATCCCTCAGGATTTTTGCGACTGGGCGGTTCAGAAATTGAGAGGCGAATGCGGCAGGGAAACCGAGATGCGGGCCAGCATTGTTGACCAGCAACGCAAGGCTTATGACCAGTGCGTCCTGAAACTGGACAAGTTGCTGGAATTGCGGCTCTCAGGGGAAATAGACGAGGAACAGTTTCTGGCCAAGAAAGAGGATCTTATCAAAGAAAAGGCCAGGCTGACCGAGCTGTTGCGGGACAGCGATAACCGCGTAGACGCATGGCTGGTTCAGGCTGAAAAGGCGTTTAATTTCGCCAAAACAGCCAGGGAATCATTTGAAAGCGGGGATGATACCGTAAAGCGCGAGATTCTAGCCGCCTTGGGCACAAACTGGACGCTGAAAGACGGGAAACTGGACGTTATCATCGACGAGCCGTTGCGGCATATAGGCAACTGCGCCAAAATGGTTCGAACCATGCAGGAAACGTCGAAAAGCGGGTTCGAACCAGAAAAAAACGCGACCCGTCGTCGAGAAACGAGCGGGTCTGCGTATGAGCGTCCAAAAATCCTCCGGGATCAATGTGCTGGCGGGCACGGTAAGCGCGCCTTTCTTTGCCGGCAATGGCGTTGCGCTGAGTAATGTGACGGCGTCTTCGGTAGCGGCAGCCGGCGTGCGGCCCGGCTCGGTGGTGGTGGGAGCTATAGTTGACGCGGACATAAACGCTTCCGCAGCTATAGCGCCTTCAAAGATAGCGGGGACGGCGGCCGTGCTTGGGGCGAACACCTACACCGTGGCGCAAACGCTGCCTGGGAACCCCGACTCCGCGCTACATGCGGCCACCAAGCAG
>CAZYFL010000027.1:0-14867 GCA_964646805.1 uncultured Elusimicrobiaceae bacterium
AGCGGGGCCCCCCATCCGCAAGGGCGCGCAGGGCAAGCCCGCCGCCGCTCGCAATTCTGTGACAACCTGAATAGTTACAAATTTTAGTAGAATATAATCTCTCCAGGACAAGGAGGATTTATGGACGAAAACATTAACGAGGAAGTTAAGAAGGAAACTGTAAAGCGAACGGTGACCATGCAGGGCCGCCCGATGACGCTGGCGGGCGACGAAATTAAGGTGGGCATGACGGCGCCGGACTTCAAGGTGACCGGCAACGATATGCTGCCTATGAAATTTTCCCGCACTTACGGGGGAAAGGTGGCTGTTATAAGCGCTGTGCCCTCCCTGGACACCCCCGTCTGCGACCTGCAAACCCGCCGCTTCAATAAGGAAGCCGAGGCGCTTGGCCCGGACGTGGGCGTACTGACCATCAGCATGGACCTGCCTTTCGCCCAGAGGCGTTGGTGCGGCGCGGCCGGAGTAAAAGCGGTGCGCACCTTCTCCGACTACCAGAAGGCCGGCTTCGGCAAGTCGTGGGGCATACTGATAAAGGACCTGCGCCTGCTGGCCAGGGCCGTCTTCATAGTGGATAAGGACGGCATAGTAAAATACGTCCAACTGGCGCCGGAAGTTACCAAAGAACCCAACTACGACGAAGTCCTTACCGCCCTGCGGGCGCTGGTTTAAAAGGAGAAAAACAATGGCTGAAAAAATGGAAGTTTATAAATGCGGTCTTTGCGGGAACATTGTGGAAGTTCTGCACGGCGCGGACGGCACGCTGGCCTGCTGCGGGCAGGACATGAAATTGCTGAAAGAGAATACCACGGACGCTACCAAAGAAAAACATGTACCCGTTATAGAGAATACGGAGAAGGGTATAAAGGTAAAGGTCGGCTCAGCGCCTCACCCGATGGAGGAGAAACATTTTATTGAGTGGATAGAACTCGTCGCGGACGGCAAGGTGTTCAGGGAGTTCCTGAAGCCCGGCCAGCCGGCGGAAGCCACCTTCTGCGTCTGCTTTACCCCCAGGACTTTGGAAGCGCGGGAATACTGCAACCTGCACGGCTTGTGGAAAACCTAAGCCGCGAAGGCGCAGCCCAAAAGCGGCCAGTCGAATGCCTATGTTATAACGAACCCTTAGGAGATTGATAATGAAAAAATACATATGCAAGCTTTGCGGATACGTTTATGACCCCGCCGTGGGCGACCCTGATAACAATATCCCCCCCGGCACGGCCTTTGAGAAGCTGCCGGCCGCCTGGCTCTGCCCAGTCTGCGGCGCCGGCAAAGAGGAGTTTGAAGTAGAGGTCTAAATTGGTAACTACTCAGGTAGATAGAATTCAGAATTCAGGAGTCAGAATGAATATGCCAGCGACAAGATTTGATGACCTGGTGGTGTGGCAAAGGTCCCAACAGTTTGTGCTTGCGGTTTAGCTGTTGGAGGTTTATTCGCAGGCTATTCTGAATTCTGACTCCTGAATTCTGTCTACCTGAGTAGTTACCTAAATTGTCCATACGGATTTCTATTTTCGGCTTTAACTTTAAGTAAGCTTATAGGTTTTTATTTTATCGTACAGGGCTTTTCGGTCTATGGAGAGAAGTTTGGCGGCTTTGACTTTATTTCCGCCTGTCTCGGCAAGGGCGGCGCATACAAGGCGGCGCTCGGTTTCGGCGCGGGCCTGGCGCAGATTCTCTTTTAAGTCAAAATTAACGGCTGTGGAGGCGCTTATTGCGGCCGGCCCCACGCAGCCGAGCCCCAGGTGGGAAGGCAATATTTCCCCCCCGCTTAGAAGCGCGGCGCGTATGATGACGTTTTTCAGTTCCCGCACATTGCCGGGCCAGGAATAGACGGTGAGCGCCGCAAGCGCGGAATCGGAAATGGTTTCTATTTTTTTGTTTACCAGCTTCTCCGCCTCGCGCAGAAAAAACGCGGCCAGCGCCGGAATGTCCTCTTTTCTCTCGGCAAGGGAAGGGACGCGCAGAGTGAACTGGTTAAGCCTGTGGTAAAGGTCTTCGCGGAAAGCCCCCTCTTTAATGCGGGCGGGCAGGTCGCTGTTGGATGCCACAATTATGCGCGCGTCCGTGGGGATGTCCTTTTTCCCGCCGAGGTGGCGTATTTTACGCTCTTCCAGTACGCGCAGCAGTTTGGCCTGGATGGTGGTGGTGAGGTTGGCTATTTCGTCCAGAAAAAGAGTACCGCCGAAAGCCACCTCAAAAAGCCCGTGTTTGCGCCTGTCCGCACCGGTGAAAGCGCCGCGCTCGTATCCGAACAGTTCGCTCTCCACCAGATTTTCGGGCAGAGCGCCGCAGTCAAGCGCCACAAAAGGGCTGTCGCCGCGGGCGCTCAGCCGATGTATCTCGCGCGCCCACACTTCCTTGCCGGAGCCTGACGGCCCTGAGAGTATTACCGTCAGATCCGTGGCTGCCACCTGCTTAGCCAGAGCCGCGGTACTTTTTATTCCCCGGCTTGAGCCGAACACAGGCTCCGCGCCGTGCACCCGCTTTACATGGCTGCGCAGCGCTTCAAACTCCCGCTTAAGCCTGCGTTCCTTGACGGCTTTTTCAATTATCAGCAGCAACTCCTCGTTACTGAAGGGCTTTATCAGATAATCCAGCGCGCCCAGCTTCATGGCCTTTACAGCGGTCTGCACGTTGGCGTGGCCGGTAAGTATCACCACGGGCAGGCCGGGGTCTTCGTTTTTCAGTTTTTCAAGGATAATCAACCCGTCGGAGTCGCCCAGCACCATATCAAGCACCACGACGTCAAAAGTGAGCGACTCGGCAAGGGACATGGCTTCCGCCCCGGAAGCGGCGACGGCGCAGACATGCCGACCGCTCTCAAGCGCGGCCTTAAGCGCCCAGCGCGTATCCGCGTCGTCCTCAGCGATTAATATATTTCCCATTAAATTTTTTAATTTTCCCCGCTCCGCCCCTCATCTTTTATCCTTACTTTTCCCCCTTACACCGTCTTCTTGAACCGCAGACTCACCATGGCGCCGCCATCCGGCGAGGAGGCCACAATTATGCGGCCGCCGTGCTCGTCCATTATCTGGCGGGCCAGATACAGGCCCAAGCCGGTGCCGCCGTCTTTTGTGGTAAAAAACGGCTGGAAAAGGTTTTCAAGCATAGCGGGATCCAGGCCGGGGCCGTTGTCCAGGATGGTCAAAAAAACCTCTTTTTCCGTCTCAAGCCAGCCGGAGTTTATTTTTATGCAGCCATCCCCCGCGCCTTCAAACGCCTGAACGGAATTGTTAAGCAGATTGTAAATTACGCTGTGCATGTAATGCGGGTCAAGGAAGACCTTGGGCGCGTTTCCAAATTTTTTCTCCACGCGCACCCTGGCCGCCTTCAGCGAACTGTCTATAAGTTCAAGGGCGTACTCGGCGGCGTCCGCCACGGAATAGGGCTCAAGGCGGCACATGCCGCTGCGGGAAAAGTCCAGCAACGTCTTCACTATTTTTGAGGCGCGCCTGGCATTGCGCTCTATCAGCTCGGCGCAGTTCCTGACCTGCTCTGACTGGCCGTCCTGGGCGCGTAGCAGCTCCGAGGCGGAAAGTATCACGTGCAACGGGGTTTTTATGTCGTGCGCGAACATGGAAGTAAGCTGGCCTATAGAGGTGAGGCGGCCCAGTTTGCGCGCCGCATTCTTGAAAACATGCGGATCTTTCAGGGCGGACCACTCGTCGGGAGAAACGGGGGAGAGGTAAAGACAGAAGCCGTTTACAGCGCCGGCCTCGTCTTTAAGCGCCTGCACCGTGAGGAAAAGCCTTAGTATGCTTTTAGAGGCGGTTAGCATGTAGAACCGGCAGTTGCGCACCACGCCGTTGCGGGCTGCCAGTTCCGCCAGCTCTGAAAATTCGCCGAGGTCTTTCTGCAACACCAGCGCCGCGGCTGTTTTTCCGGCGAGATCCTGGCCGGCCCAGCCAAGAAGCCTGAGGGCGCTGCTGTTTACGAGCAGCACCGCAAGATTCCGGTCCAGCGCCAACATAGGCTCCTGCGCGTTAAAGAATACCGCGTTAAAAAGACTGTGCTGAAGGGGGGGCAAATTGGCGATTTCCCTTTTATCGGGCATAGGTTGTCCTGTAAAGATTAACGCTGCGTCTTGAAATGCGTATGCCGTAAACGGCTTTCAGGGACTCCGCCACTTCCCTGTCAGTCATCTTCCCTGCGCCCGTCCCGCGCTTTTTCCTGTCAGGCAAAAGCGCCGGGCCCGTTCCCAAAATCTCTCTTATTCTATCAATTACAAACGCATTTCTCTTTTTGAAGAAGTCCTTCAGCCTTATTTCCTCACCCCAGGGCGCCATCACGGTTTTGGCGGCTATAAGCCTTGAGACGGTGGCAGGGTTCAGGCTGATGCGCGCCGCCAGTTCGCGCTGGCTGAAAGGTTTCAACTGGGATATTTGCAACAAGAAGGCCGCCTGCTCCTCTACTATCGCCGTCAGCGTTCTGTGGAAACCGGATTTGCGCCAGGCTATGCGCTGGGCGCGGGACGTAAGGACGCGCATCCTTGCCGCGTCCTCCCGGCTTAGCGCGCCGCTTTTCACAAGGCGCAAAAGCGCCCCGTTGTCAATGTCGTAGACCCCGCGGAAATAGGCAGGGTGGGTATAGGCGACGGAAAGCCTGCCGCCTTCCGCGCATATCCTGGCGGCGCAACGCAGATACAGCGCGGGCAGAGCGGCAGGCGGTATCCGTTCGTGCGCCAGCACAAAGGCATCCGTGAAGTTTTTAAGGGCCGAAGCCGCCGCGCGCGTCAGACCGCAGGCGCGCCCGGCCGCGGCGGGGTTGAAGGCTGCGCCCGAGAGAAAATACTTCTCAAAATTCTCCAGACCGGCGCGCAGGGCAAGCTTCAGCATGGCGGGCCTCTCCGCAAGCCACTCCCCCGCGCTGCCGCCCGAACCCGCGACGGCGGCAAGGGCATCGTCCCCGCAGGCCATGCCGAAAGCGTACGAGGCCCCGGCGAAACGGCGGCGTATAACCGGCGCAGTCCCGTCAGCGCCCGGGGCGGAGAATTGAATAAAAAGCGGGTCCGCCTCAAGTTCCGCAATCTGGCGCAGAAAATCCTCCTCCGGCGAGGCCAGCACGGAAAACAACCGCAGGTCCTGGCGCAGAACCTGGGCATGGGAAAGGTCAAGTCCTTGTTTTTTCTTATTTCTCATTGGTGAAAAACCCTGTTGAAATTATAACAATTTTAACCCCTGACAGCTCTAACGTCGGCAGATTTGACAACCGGTTTCAGTATTGATAGATTAGCCTTGACTCCCGATTCCCTGACTTTTTAAGGACACCGCCAGAATGAAGACCATGTTAATTGCCAGAAAACCCGTTACCCTGAACGAAAACCAGGCCAAAGTTATAAAGGACAAGTACCTCCGCGGCGAGAATACGCCGGAGGAACTTTTTGAGCGCGTAGCGCACAACATTTCCCTTTCAGAAATTATTTTTCACCCCGACGCCGAAAAGTGGGGCGTCTTTGAAGGAGTGAGCTTTCGCGTCCTGGAAAACAAAACCGGCGGCGGCTGTTGCCGCACCCTCTTTTTCCACGAGGGTCTGGCGGAATCCTCCGGGCGCGAAGCCAATTTCATGAAGCTCGTGGCCAACCTTGAGAAGGCCTATAAGGATATAGATGCGGCGCGCGAAGCCGCAGATTGCCGGGAAACAGAATTCTACAATATGATGGCGGAGTTCAGCTTCCTGCCAAATTCCCCCACGCTGATGAACGCCGGGCGGGATTTGCAGCAGCTCTCGGCCTGCTATGTGCTGCCCGTGCCGGACTCTATGGAAGGCATAGCCAAGGCCCTCACCGCGCAGAGCCTCATACAGAAATCGGGCGGCGGCACCGGCTTTTCTTTCTGTCGTTTGCGCCCCAGGGGCGACACGGTGAAGAAGACCAACGGCGTGGCCTCCGGCGCTATTTCCTTCATGAAACTTTTTGACAAGCTGACCGAAGTGGTGAAGCAGGGCGGCACGCGCCGCGGCGCCAATATGGGCATTCTCCCTTACTGGCACCCTGAGATAAAAGAATTTATAACGATAAAGTCCCAGCCGGGCGTACTGGAAAACTTCAACATCTCCATAGCTCTCGACGATAAATTTGTGAAAGCTGTGGAAACCAACTCCGGCTACGACCTGATAAACCCCCGCAACAAAGAGGCGGCCGGCGCGGTTAAGGCCAGGGAAGTGTTTAATTCCATAGTAGACTCCGCCTGGGCCACAGGGGACCCCGGTATTGTTTTCATAGACCGCATAAACGACACCAATTCAAACCCCACGCCCGGGCTGGGCTGGATAGAAAGCACAAATCCGTGCGGAGAACAGGCGTTGTTGCCGTGGGAAGCCTGCAATCTGGGCTCCATAAACCTGTCGAACTTCGTCACCGGAGAGCTGACCAGGGGAAAAATAGACTGGGACCGCCTGACCGGAATAATCCGCAAAGCCGTCAGGTTTTTGGACAACGTGATAGAGATAAACAATTATCCCCTGCCTGAAATTGAGAAAATAACAAAGGGTAACCGCAAGATAGGGCTGGGCGTGATGGGCTGGGCCGAGACCATGGTAAAACTGGGCCTGGCCTACGACAGCCCCGCGGGCTTAAAAAAAGCTGAGGAAGTAATGAAGTTTATAAACGAGCATGCGCTGGAGGCCTCCGAAGAATTGGCCAAAGAGCGCGGCGTGTTCCCGAACTGGAAAGAGTCAATTTACGACGCTGAAGGCAAGCATTTCAGAGGCAGCCCGGCCAGGCCCAGGAACGCCTCCCGCACCACTATAGCTCCCACCGGCACCATAGCTATAGCGGCAGGCCTGCAGGGCTCGGGCATAGAGCCGTTCTTCGCCATCGCCTACACCCGCTACAACGCCACGGCGTTGGATGCCGTAAAGAATAACAAAGACCCGGAAGCCAAAGACACTTTTTATGAGGTGAACACGCTGTTCAAACGGGTGGCCAGCGAGCATAAATATTTCGGCCTGGATGAGAAGACCTTGTGGAAGAAAATAGAGGCCAACCACAAAGCCGTGCGCGGCATATCTGAAATACCCGGACAGATACAGGAGCTTTTCCCCACCGCCCACGATGTGTCTATTGAGAACCACGTCAGGATACAGGCGGCCTTCCAGAAGCACACGGACAATGCGGTTTCAAAGACTATAAACATGCCCGCCTCGGCCAGGGTGGAGGACGTGAAGAACTGCTACCTGCTGGCCCACAAGCTGGGCTGCAAAGGCCTGACCGTTTACCGCGACGGCTGTAAGGCGCAGCAGGTGCTGAACATCACTCCGGGGACACAGCCACGGACCAGTACCAGGGAGAAAAAAACCACTCACCAATCCTTCGGCGTCTCGTCGGAATATTTCCAGCTGAAGACCGGCTACGGCCCGCTGCATGTGCATATAAATTACAACGAACACGGCCCCTACCAGGTGTTCACAAACATGCCGCCGCTGGGCACCGAGATAAGCGGCCTGACCTCGTTGATAGGCATATTGCTTTCCAAGTACCTAGAGGAAGGCGGCGATCCGGTGAAGATTATAAAACATCTCAATTCGGTGAAAGGCGACAGGCCCATGGGGTTGGGAGAGAACCGCATAAATTCCGTGGCGCACGCCATAGCCGTGGCGCTGAGGAGCCATCTGAAGCGTACCGGAATAATAGCAACCGACCAGGAAATAAACGGGGTTGAGAAGCTGGAACTGTGGGAAGCCTCGCGCACCCAATATTGCCCCAAGTGCTACTCCTCAAACGTCAGCTACGAGTCCGGCTGCTCCGGCCCCACCTGCCACGACTGCGGCTATTCGGAGTGCTCGTAACAGCCAAGCCCAAAAGCCGGTGTATCTTTACAATGTACGTTTATGAAGAAAGGGCTTTTTATAGTTCTGGAAGGGCCGGACAGATCCGGAAAATCCACACAGGCCGCCCTGCTGAAAACCTGGCTTGAGGGATTCGGCCATGAAGTAATGGTCACGCGCGAGCCGGGCGGCACTTGCCTGTCGGAAAAAATACGCAGGATACTGCTGGACGCAAAAAGCCGTATTGAGCCGATGACCGAGCTTTTTCTGTACGAAACCTCCAGGATACAACACACCCTGGAGAAGATAATACCGGCGCTTAAAATCGGCAAGATTATAATTTCAGATCGCTATACGCTGTCCACAACCGCCTACCAGGGATATGGCCGCGGCCTGCCGCTTAAGACAGTGGAGATGCTCAACAGGATAGCCACCCTGGGCCTAAAACCGGACCTCACCGTGATTATGGACATACCGGACAAGGTCTTCGCACGGCGCGAACGCCTGATGCAGGGCCGCGACCGGATAGAACGCGAGCCGGACCTGTTCCGCAAACGCGTTAACAGAGCATATAAGCTGCTGGCCGGCCGCCCCTGCATGACGCGCATAAACGCAGGTCGTCCGGTGGAGGCTATACAGAAAGACATCCGGACCCGCGTGGAAAGAATTTTAAGGAAAGCAGGAAAGTGTAAGGATAAAAAGTAAGTAGCGCTACAATGTCATTTTTATCCATACTCGGCCAGGACAAGACGATAAACCGCCTGCGCGCGCTCATAGAGTCGGGCCGCGTGCCTCCGGCCATAATTTTTCACGGCGCTCCGGGCACCGGCAAATTTTTGACGGCGGTGGAATTCGCCAAAGCGCTGAATTGTTCGCACACAGCGCACAGAGAAAAGCCTCCGGCCCCCCTGCCCCCGGAAGATAACGAGCTGTTTGCGGCGGTTGCCCCGGCGCCGGCCGCCGGACCCGGACCGGAACCTGCAAAGTTCCCTCCCGATCCGTCTGATTCCTGCGGGGTGTGCCTGTCCTGCCTGCAGACGGATAGCGGCGCGCATCCGGATATCCGCATAGTGGATACGGCCTTCCAGGCAGCCCTCCTCGGCGAGCCCGAAAGCGCAAATCTCAAAATAGACACCATGCGCGAGTTGACCCGCTGGGCCCAGCAGAAGCCCCTGCTTTCCCTGTGGAAGGTCTTCATAGTGCGCGACGCGGAAGCCCTTATGCCGCAGGCCCAGAACGCCCTGCTTAAAACGCTGGAGGAGCCGCCGCAGGGCACACTGGTAATACTCACGGTTTCAAAAAAAACCTCGCTGCTGGCAACCATACTATCGCGCTCCTGCGTACTAGAATTCGGCCGCCTGCCGAACGCCTCCTTAAAAAACATACTTGAAGCGCAGGGAACCGAATCCGTCCAGGCCGCCGCCCTAGCCGCCCTGGGCGCGGGCTCGCTTGAGAAAGCGGCCGAAGCCGGGGCTTTCCTTAAGCGGGTTTCGGCGCTGCGCCCCGGCGACCCGTCAAAGATTTTTAAGTTCGCGGCGGGATTGCCGCGTGACAGCCACAAAGCCCGCGAAGAAGTAAAAACGCTGCTGGACCTGCTGCTGGCAAAGACGCGCGCGGCCTGGCGCGCCGCTGAAGCTCCCTGCAAAACAAAATTTACGTCGCTCCTGCGCCGTACGCTGGACCTGCGCCGCATGGCGGACCGCAACGTTTCATACCAGTTGCTGCTGGAAACAGCCCTGCTTGAAAGCGAACGGGCCGGGATAACGATAGAAGATTTGGCTGTCTGACAGGCGCCGGCATAGCCTTGGTAAGGGTAACTACTCAGGTAGATAGAATTCAGAATTCAGGAGTCAGAATGAAGATGCCAGCGACAAGATTTGATGACCTGGTGGTGTGGCAAAGGTCCCAGCAGTTTGTGCTTGCGGTTTAGCTGTTGGAGGCTTATTGGCAGGTTATTCTGAATTCTGACTCCTGAATTCTGTCTACCTGGGCAGTTATGTCGAAGGGTTATTTTTCACAGGAGAAGTCCATGTCCATTTTACTGGATAAAAACACGAAACTTATTGTTCACGGCTTTACAGGCGCGCAGGGAACTTTCCACGCGCAGCAATGCCTTGATTACGGTTCCGATATCGCGGGCGGGGTGACCCCGGGCAAGGGCGGAACCGGACACCTTGGCAGGCCGGTTTTTAATACGGCCAGGGAAGCCGTGAAGGTTACCGGCGCTAATGCCTCGCTTATTTTCGTGCCGCCGCCGTACGCCGCGGACTCCATACTTGAGGCCGCCGATGCCGGTATTGCGGTGATAATCTGCGTAACCGAGGGCATACCGGTTATGGATATGGTGCGCGTAAAAAAGCGCCTCAACGCCATGAATGCCGCAGGGCATAAAGTAACGCTGGTCGGCCCCAACTGCCCCGGCGTTATAACTCCAGGAGAATGCAAAGCCGGTATCATGCCCGGCTATATACACAAAAAAGGATCCATGGGCGTGGTATCGCGCTCCGGTACGCTCACCTACGAAGCCGTCTGGCAGATAACCAGCCAAGGCCTCGGCCAGTCCACCGTGGTCGGCATAGGCGGCGATCCGGTGCAAGGGCTGAACTTCGTGGATGCGCTTAAACTTTTCCAGGCCGACAAGCAGACCGGGGCCGTCGTCATGATAGGCGAAATAGGCGGTTCGGCCGAGGAAGACGCTGCCCTGTATATAAAGAAAGAAATGACCAAGCCGGTGTTCTGCTTTGTGGCCGGCAAGACGGCTCCCCCGGGCCGCCGCATGGGCCACGCCGGAGCTATAGTGGAAGGCAATGCCGGTACGCACGCCTCAAAGGTGAAAGCCCTGAGGGAAGCAGGCGCAACCGTGGTGGACAACCTCTCGGAAATAGGCGCCGCGGTAGCGGCAAAAATGAAGCCCGCAAAAAAAACGAAAGCCGCGCGGAAATAGTAAAATAAGGTAACTGCTCAGGTAGCCAGAAGTCAGAATTCAGGAGTCAGAATGAGGATGTCGGCGACGAGATTTGAGGATTTGGTGGTGTAGCTGTTGGAGGCCTATTCGCAGGCTATTCTGAATTCTGACTCCTGAATTCTGTCTACCTGAGTAGTTACAAAATAAGATGGAAGGATAAGATGCGGAATAAAGAATAAAATCTGATGATAAAGAGATACAAGATAGAAAACCGCCAGATAATGCCTGCCGAGGCTGAAACCCCGGTCATCCAAGTGGTGGTAAACCCGACGGAGGACGAGAAGAAATGGCTGATTGAGAACTTCTCGCTGGACGATCATAACTTCAACTCCGCCTTTGACCCTGAAGAGCCTGCCCGCATGGAGTTTGAGCCGGACCACCTGGCCCTTATTTTCAAGCGCCCCAAGAACTACTCATCCAAAGATCACTTTATGTTCAAAGTGTCCTCTATGGGCCTGTTCCTTTTCAAAGACAAGCTGATACTGGCCCTCTCCGAGGATATAAACATGTTCTCCGGTAAATATTTCAAGCAGGTAACCGGCATACGCGAGGTTTTCCTCAAGCTTATCTATAATTCCATTTTCCATTTTATGGAGCATCTCAAGGTTATCAACATGATAGCCGAAGAGATAGAGACCAAGATCACGCACTCTATGGAGAACCGCCATCTGCTCAACCTCTTTACGCTGGAGAAGAGCCTGGTCTATTACCTGAACGCAATAAACGCCAACTCCTACGTGATAGACCGCCTAAAACACCACACCGACAAGCTGGACCTCTCGCAGAAGAGCGTGGAGTTCTTAGACGACATAATAATTGAAAACAATCAATGCTACAGGCAGGCGGAAATTTATTCCAATATCTTCGCCTCGCTGGTGGGCGCGCGCGCCTCCATAGTAGCCAACAACCTTAATATCCTGATGAAGAACCTCAACGCCATAGTAATAGCCGTGGCCGTGCCCAGCTTCTTTGCCGGAGTGGGCGGTATGTCTGAGCTTTCCGCTATAACCGGGATAACCAACCCCGGATTGGCCTACCTCGTTTTCCTGGTCTCTATGATAGTCGTTGGTATTGCCACCTTCCTTGCAATCAAGCGTCTTGAAAAACACTAACAGGGAATATCCTGCATTTTTTATCCTTCATCCCTCAGCCTTTCCCTGATATGCCTAAACTTTTAATTGTCTCACTTGGCTGCCCAAAAAATCTTTCCGACGCGGAAGTGATGGCCGGGGAGCTGGTAGCCGCCGGCTGGGAGCTCACCGCGGAAGAAAACGGCGCGGACGCGGCGCTGATAAACACCTGCGCTTTTCTCGGCTCCGCCGTAGAGGAATCCGAGGGCGAAATACGGCGCCTCCTCCGGCTTAAAGCGCGGGGGAAACTTTCAAGGGTGCTGGTCTCCGGTTGCCTGGTAGAGAGGGAAAAAGATGGCCTTATGGCGCGCTTCCCCGGCCTAGACGCGCTGGTGGGCATAAACGCCCTTTCAAAAGCGGCGGAGGCCGTGGAATCCGGAAAGAATTATATCCTCCCGGCGGAGGGGCCGCTGAACTCTCCCCGCCTTAAGGCCCGGCTTACCGCGCCGCACAGCGCCTACCTTAAAATAGCCGACGGCTGCGACAACCGCTGCGCCTACTGCCTTATCCCCTCCATACGCGGGGCCTTCCGCTCAAAACCGATAGAGTCCCTGGCGGAGGAAGCGCGGAACCTGGCCGAAAGCGGGGCCGTGGAGATATCTTTGGTAGCCCAGGACACCACCTCTTACGGCGCTGACATCTACGGCCGGCCCCGTCTGGCCTGGTTGTTAAATGAACTGTTGAAAATTAAAAGCGTGAAATGGTGGCGGCTGATGTACGTTTATCCGGAACGCCTCACTAAAGAGGTAATTGAAATTATGCGGTCCAATAAAAGCGTGTGCCGCTATCTGGATATGCCGCTGCAGCACATATCGGACAGGGTTCTTAAACGCATGAACCGCCTCTCCACGGAAAAATCCATAAAGGAGAAGATAGCGGAGTTGCGGCGGGCCATGCCGGACATAGCCATCCGCACAAATTTCATAGTCGGCTTTCCGGGGGAGACGAAGGAAGATTTTAACAGATTGCTGGCTTTTGTAAAAAAGACCCGCTTCAACAACGTGGGCGTGTTTAAGTATTCAAAGGAAACCGGCGCCCCGGCCGCCGGTTTCCCCGGGCAGGTCCCGGGGGATGTAAAGGAAGAGAGGGCGCAGGCGCTTATAAGCGCCCAGAGCCGGATCGTGGACGTCCTGAACGCGGAACTGAAAGGGAAAAGATTGGAAGTGCTGCTGGACTCCCCCGTCTTCGGACGCACCTACATGGACGCTCCGGAAATAGACGGCCGGGTGAAAGTTGCCGCGCAGGGAGGGACTACGCCGAAAGCTGGTAATTTTGTCAAAGTAAAGCTCACGGAAGCATCCGGCTATCTGCGCAATGGACGCCGCTTAGCTTACTGATGATCACGTCCGCCAATATGCGCATGTTATACGGCTTTCGGAGAAATATCATTTCCAATCCGCATTTACAGTTTGTATATCTCCAGTATCCCGTTATTACGCCTGAAACCGAAGTCCGGCTCAAAAGAAGGGAAGGTAACGCCGGACGGCGGGATATCGGCCTCATTGAGGGCAACATGAGAGGAAGCGTCCGTCGCAGGGAAGAGTGTCATGAATATCAGCATTTTGGAAGTAAATCTCGCTCCTTTCGGATCCTGCACTATCTCGTTGCCATAGACCAGCTTATAGGCCTTTGAGAGCTCCACATCCACGCCTTTCCTGGCTATCGCATCACCCACCTGCCCAACGGTCGCGGCGAAAACCACGCCTGAGGGACCTTTAATTTCCAGTTTACTGTTCCCTGAGTTGGAGGAGTTGGCGTAAATTTTAACCATGTATTTTTCACCGTCAATAACAACGGTCTTGGAACCACTGATGGGCCCCCAGTTTACCATTTCCATCGCCCGCAGAAAGAAAGTTTCATTTTTGTCGGTTGTAAGTATCATGAAAAATTTTTCCCTGTCCTGGCAGGAGCTGCCGCCATCCGGGCAGTTTGAAGCCTTGGCGCCGCTGACATAGACCCTAGTGCCTTTGCCGGTAATAAAGGTTGTGTCCGGTTTGAGATAGACGTTTTTGATGCTTTCCAGGTTTATGGAGTAGAGAGCTGCGCTTCTGGAGAATGCGGCAAAAGCCCCGCGAGCTTCAGTATAGCCGAAACAGCTGAAAAGCTCCAAACCGGAGGCAATAGAGCCCTGTTCTACCTCCATAACCGGCGCAGGTATCTCTGGCGCGGAGGTCATCTCTACACGACCGAAATCCGAAGCTTTCAAAGTCTCGCTTTCAAGGCCCGCTCCGGCCCACGAAATCAGATTAAGGGAAAGAAACAAAACTGCCGCCGCTTTAGTGAGGTTTTTCATTTTCGTATAACTCCCGGCTGTACATTTTAAGCGCCCGCGCAATCATAAGGCTCTGCGACAGAATAAGCTGGACATCCGGATGATCCGGTTCTGGAGCAAACCGAAGCGGCGCTGTCACAGAGCCTGAGTATAGCAGATTTTTAAACAAGGCGTTGAAATTATTGAGTGTCCCAAAAGTTTTGCGACACTGGGGGATGGTAGGGCGGGGGAAGACTGTACAAAACCCTTAGATTCTAAGGCTTTTGTACAGGCCGGCCATACCAACGTCCAACGTTAGGCGAAAAAGCAAAAACCAGATTTCATAGGGAAACCCTGGAAAAATCGACCGGCAATAGCCCCAAGAGCGCGTTTCACGAACGCCCGCTTGTCTTTGTACACCGCAAAACTCCGCATAATTAGCAATCCCTAAACCCTTATATCTTCCGTCGGGCGGCAAGCTGCGCCGCAGTCGAGCTCGATGCCGACGGCGGCTAAATAATTAGCAGTCTTTTTTAAAGGCCCTGCAGCAACCTTGCCCCAGAACCGGCGCCCCTGCGCGACCGCCGTCCCCCCCTTTACCGCCGCCGGTGGCAAGACCCGCGCCCATGGCCGGCGGTTTTGCAAAATAATTTAAGGGTTCTTCTCGGTCCGGCCTGGGCCGGACCGTCCCGACCTTAATAACCTACATTCCGCTTATAGAGTATACACTTCTTTTGAATTTATTTTGTGCCGTTTC
>CAZYFL010000028.1:0-14739 GCA_964646805.1 uncultured Elusimicrobiaceae bacterium
GCGGGCTATTCTGAATTCTGACTCCTGAATTCTGGCTACCTGTGTAGTTACGAAAAAACAATACGGCTGTGCAATTATAACAAAAACCGACCGTATCAATCTGTGAAAATAGGTAACTGCTCAGGTAGCCAGAATCCAGAAGCCAGAATTCAGAATAATCTGCAACTTCTTACTCCTGACTACTGAATTCTGACTACTGTCTACCTGAGTAGTTACGAAAATAGCTGGAATCTCCGACGGATTCAGGCATTGTGTTGACAGGAGGCGGGCTTATTTCGTACCTTTAGGTGCGCCGTTTTAGAAAGCGGGTTATTTGAATTTTATTTTTTGTCGGCACGGCTCTGTTCCGGCGGCGCAATAGGTGTGCGATGCCGTCTGCCTGTCGGCAGGCAGGCGCTCGGCAAACTGCTAACGGAGGGAATATGCGTTCATTCACTAAAACAATCCTGGCGGCGGCTCTGGCGGTTTTATCTCAGGGCTTCGCTTCAGCGGCAACTACGCTGAACGTTCATATAAAAAATCCATCTGGCGTCGCTGTCGGCAGCGTGACCGTGGCGGCCATAGAGTTTGGTATGAACGGCCCTTCAACGCACACCCGGTTAGGGCTTACCAACGCCTTGGGCAACGCTTCCTTCAACCTGCCGGACGGTAAGAGCTACAACCTCTACTACAGTTCACACGGCTACTCTCCGGCTATCTCCGACCAGTTCAATAACCCGGAATATGACCCCAACAGGTACGTCTGGACCGACGGCGCAACACGGTTCTCCACCTTCACCATAACCTTAAACCAGACCAATGTGGGAAGGATTATACAGGAATTCTCCGGAGCCACCGGCGCCAAGACGCTTTTTGGCGGAATTTATAATATGGCCTCGCAGATGCAGGGCGCTTCCGGCATTGTCGTCTCGTCAGCCGACGGGACCGGTTTCCTGGTAGTGGACAATGTGCCTTACGCCGACGCTGATACCTACAATATAGGTCTTTACGACCCTGAAATCAACCGCGGCATAGGCCGCAACGTTACGAGTCCCTTGGACGCGGCTTCTCCCCTGTTTATGGGTGCGCCGACTATTTCATATACCAGCGGCAATAACTCCGTACTTGATTTTAACAAGGCTGTTCCCCCGGCCAGGGTGGAAAACACCGCTCAACAGAGCGATGCCGCCGCTACCTCGGGCGTGGGTGTTGAGGGCGTACTAAAAAGCACCCAGACCAGTTACACGTCTATAGGACACATGGGTATAGGTGTGAAAGCCTGCGTTAACAACAGCCATTGGGACAATTGGGCCAATGCCGACGAGAACGGCCGTTTCCAGCTTTCGGAACTTACCCACGGAGTTACCTACTACCTTAGTGTAATGGGCGGTTGCACCTGGAATCAGAACGGGCAGGATAATAAATGTTACGAGCCTTACCGCAGCTTCCAGTATAAAGCGCAGGATATCTGCAATACAACTAATACTGTGGTGAATGCGAACGACATAGTCTATGACAGTTCCACCATTATGTATCACAGCGTTACCCTTAACGAAATGCCAAGGAGCATAGGGAAGATAAACGTGTATGTAAAGTCTGCTACGGGCGCCCCTATCCCCAATTCCAGCGTGAATCTCAACCCGGACTACACCCCGTGGCCCAATACTCCGACCAGTTGCCAAAGCAACAACTTCTCAAATTATAGTTCCAGCCCGGGTTTCTCCAACGCCAACGTTAACGCCACCACCGGTTACGCCCTTTTAGACGGGTTGCCCAGCGGTAACTATATGCTGAACGTGTGGACGCCTTTCTCCAGCGGCGGCGACGGCCCGTCCGGCTTTAATAGCGGCCCCGACTCCGAGTTTGCTTTCGGCAACAATAACATGGGCGGCGGCGACTGGAACCAGTCGCATTGCAACGGCTACGGGATGGACGACTATCGCATTACTATTGACACGACCTCTACCCCGATAATGCGCGTATACAACAGTTCAGGCACCGATCTCGGACTCTCCTCCATTACCTATATAGTGGCGGCGGGCGGCGGTAATACGTCCGGAGAGGTTAAGGGCGCTGTCCAGTTCCCCGGCGTTGTTGACCTCAGCAACAGTCCTATAACGATAACCCTGTACGGTCAGTGTGACAATGTAAGCATGAGCACGGGCACGAATTCGGACCCTTGCCCCTCCGGTAACTTTACGTCTATCAGCGGCAGCGGGTCCGATCAATATGCGTACTCTGTAAATGTGTCCAGCGGCTTCTCCTACCACATGAATGTGAGCGCCGTGGGCTGGGGACGCATAAACCGCGGAGGCGGCGACAACACCATCAACCTTGAATCCACCGGCACCGTCACGCTTGATATGGAATTTGCGGCTGCCGGCTCAATAAGCGGCACGGTGTATAAACCCGACGGCACAATATTAACTCCGGCCAATAACCAGTGGATTTGGGTGGAGGCCAGCGGCGATAACGGCTGGGCGGGCACACAACTGCAGAAGGACGGCGCCTTCGCCATGACCGACGTGCTGCCGGGTGTGAGCCATATCCGGATCAATGCCAACGGCGGCGGCTCGTCTTTCAATTATACCCTGCCCTCTCCCGCTCCCACGGTTACGGTTACCGCCGACAGCACAGCCACTGTCAATATTAACCTTGTCAAAGCCAACTATGTCGGCATAAACCTTGACATGAGCAAGCTGCCTGACAGACAGATAATAATAAACGGACGGAACACCATAATGGGCTTTAAGGTAATTCCGCTGCCTGCCGGCACCGTTCTGAAGGGGGAAACCATCTCCAAAATGCTCACCGGCGGGGACGAAGAAGAAATGCGGATATCCTATTCTTCTTCAACCGGTTCCAGTGGCGGGCGCTGCGGCCAGAACTGGCCCGGAGGCTTCTGCGCAGTAGGAATGCCGTCGCCGTCCGTTTATGACTTCTATCTGATGCGCGCCGGCGAGTTCGCTAAATCCTCGGCTACCGTGAACAGTCCGCCCTACCCGCATTTCACGCTTATAAGTTCTTCCAGGAACGTGATCATAGACGACGCCCATGCTACCGCCCTTGTGCGCCCGGCTATGTCTACGAACCTGTCCAGCGGCGTTGCGGTAAATCTTACCCCGGCCGCGGATCTATCGGCCAGGGGCAATGCAACGCTGAGCGGTTCCATCAGCGCGGCTAACTTTTTTAGAAATACCGACTACGAGGCCACCGGCGGGGATTTTGAGAAGTTTGTCAGGTACCTGCCGGTAGTTTCTCTGTATGATTCTAACGGAGCGTTCAGCGCGGCCGGAGTGGTGGTGCCTCCCCCGGCGTACATAGCCCAGCACAACCAGGAATTCGACACCTCCTTCGCGCAGAGCTATACCGCGTTCAAGACTCTGCTGGAGGGAGCAGGCTCTTACGGGTATGAGATACGCGGGCTTGAACCGTTAAAATGCTATACCGCCGTGCTGACAACCCCCAACTACCCGCCTTACCAGACCAAGACCTGTGCCGGAGTGTCGGGCAGCACCACTACCGTGTCCATAAATATGGACTCCGCCGTAGGCGCGGGGGCCACGCTGACTGGCGCGGTTACCAGCACTGCGGCCGTGAAGCTGGCCAATGCCGAGGTGCAGATTTCCGGCGAAAGTGTGGATACCAGGTCGGTTGTAACCGACTCTTCCGGCTCCTATACATTTGAAGGTCTGCCGGCCGGCACGGTAAGAATTAAGGCCGCCCTGGGCGGCTACGCTTCAGGCGAAGCGGAAAAAAACCTGAGCGGAGCCAACGTGGTTACGCAGAACTTCCAGCTTACTGCCGCGGCCGGTTCCATAACCGGAACGGTTTATTCGCAGAAACTGCCGTTCTCCAAGGTTCAGCCGGGCGCTGTTATAGTGGCCTACAACGACACCTATAACGGAAATAACCCGGCCGCGCCGCTGCCCCTGATAAAGAGCAAGACCGGCGCAGACGGCACATATAAACTGGAAGGCATGATCCCCGGCGACGTCTATAAAGTGTTCCTGAAGGTTCCCGGCAAGTACACCCTTAACCAGTCAGTGACGGCGGCTTCCGGCAACACCGCTGGAATAGACTTCACCATGCTGGCTAAGCCCATGGACATAGAGGTGTTCGCGAAGAAGGGCGTTGACTCCTACGAGTTCACTGTGCTCAATCCGCAGGACTTCAAGACCGGAGAGGCTAGGTGGAGCGCGGCGCCATATAATGCCGGCGTGGCTACGGCGCTCAACCTGGAGAAGCTCTCCAGCGGGGAACTGCGCGGAACTATACCTCTGGCTTCGCTTACCGCCGGGATTACCTACGTCTTGCGCGGAAACGCCACGTCTTACTCCAACAAGACGGTCACCAGGGAACTGCTTTTCGGCCTGGGCTATAAGGGCAACGCCGACCAGCATATTGACGAGGCCATCATCGGCGACGATTCCGATGACGGCTTTGGCCGCAAGAGCAATGAAACTTCTATGGACAAGAGCGGCGACGACGCGTCTGCTCTGATGTTCCCGGCCGGCGCCATGCTGCCTGTTTCTTCCGCGGCAGTCCCTAGCTGCGCTTTCAAAGGCGAGGGCAAGGACGATGCCGCCGTAGCTGACAAGGTAGCCGCGCTGGGCGCAGCTGCCTTCGCCGGCAGCCTCTACACCGTGTCTCTCTCAAGCGTCAGCATTAACCCCGACAGGGGATTTGACATAACCCTGGCTTACGACAAGAGTACGGCTGACCTTGACGACCTTGCGGTGGCGCGGTATAACGATACCACGGCCAAGTGGGAGAATGTGCCCGGAGTGGCCACTATCAACCCGGTAAAGGGCACAGTGAAAGTGAAGCTTAAGAGTCTCGCTTCCGTGCTGGCTGTAAGGAACGGCGACTATGCTCCGCAATTTTCGACTTTCAACGGCCGCGAATACGTGGCGAGACCGCTGGCGGGCGGAAGCAGCAGTTCCGCCGGCACCTTCTCGGTGATCAGGCCTTCCATCGCCGGAGACGCTTTCTCCGGGAACAGGATAAAGGTGTTCAATTATCCGAACCCCTTCAATCTGAAAGATAAGGCCATAGCAAACAACCACAACGCCGACCCGCCCGGCACTGTCAACGGCACGGTGATACATGTGGAAGTACCGGCCGGCAACGGCGGACCCGGCCATGTGCGCATATACACCCTTGCGGGCGAGCTTGTGAAGGATATAAGCGTAACCTTTGAGGCCGGTAAATATAACTATGTGGGCTGGGACGGCCATAACAAGGGCGGACAGGAAGTGGCCAACGGCGTGTATTATGGCATCGTGGAGATGTCCGGCAAGTCGCCTAACCGCAAAGACGCCACCTTCAAGATGGCCGTGATAAAGTAAGGACCAGCCTAACCTGAGGAGAGACTATGAAACATAAAATATGGCTTTCAGCGGCTTTAATGCTGGCAACGCCGGCGGTTTATGCCGCCGGCCCCGGGACCACCGGCGCGGCCTTCCTTAAAGTGGGCGTGGGGGCCAGGGAACTGGCCCTTGGGTCCGCGGCCAGCGTGCTTACCGAGGGCGCCAATGCGGGGAACTGGAACCCCGGCAAACTGGCGGAAGTTAAGCGGAAAAGCCTAAGCGCAAGCTACAACATGCTTTTCATAGACGAATCACAGGGCTCTTTGAACTACGCCACCCCGCTCGGCGGCGGCGGGGTTGTGGGCGCAGGGCTTAACTACCTGACCGTTTCCAATATAGAGAAGCGCGCCGGCGATACAGATCTTCCGGATTCCAGGTTCAGCAACAATAATACGGCCTTCACTCTGTCCTACGCCCGGCCTGAAGTCAGGCCCGGCCTGGCCCTGGGCGCAAACCTGAAGTACATATCACAGAAACTGGATACCGCAGACGACAAGGCCGTTGCGCTGGATTTCGGGTCTTCCTATAAGCTTAACGATGCCTGGACGGCCGCCTTCGTGGTGCAGAACCTGGGCAGCAGCATAGGTCCCGACAAGTTGCCGCTGACCCTTAAGGGCGGCGCAGCCACCAGCTTCTTTGACGGCAAACTGGCCGCCGGCGCGGATTTGGACTGGCTGGCCAACGACGAGCGTTTCTACCTGGCCTTAGGCGCGGAGTATCTTCCGAACAAAAATTTCGCTTTCAGGGCGGGTTACCAGTTTGGACGCAGCGCCGACAAGCTGGGCAGCAGTCTGGTGGGGCTTGGCGCCGGCATCGGTCTCAAGTTTGACCGCTTAAGCCTGGACTACGCTTATGTGCCGTTCGGGGATTTGGGCGATACGCACAGGATGACGCTTGGTTTTAATTTTTGAAGGATAAATTTATCTGCCTTACGGGAGTTGCCTTGAAAAAAATAATACTCGCAGTACTGCTTTTGGCGCCCGCTGTTCCGGTTGGCGCTAAAGGTTTTGAGCTTATGGGAAAACTGGACCTTTTCGGGGGCCGGTATTTCTTTGAAGGTCAGTCCGGCGCCTTCAACGGCTACGGAGTTTTTGACGCCCAACTGGCCAAAAGTTACTCGTCCAGTTCCGGGTTTTTCATCAGCGCGCGTTCGGCATACACGGGCTTTAAGCAGGTGAACGAGCTGGCCGGCGGCGGCACGCTTTTCCAGCAGAGCCTGGACAACGCCCTCGGTTTTAAGTGGATAAAACGGTACGAGGGCGGTTATTCCCTTAAGCCCAGGGCGGGCATAAAAAACCAGCTTTTCAGGGAGACCAAAGACGAAAAATGGGGCAAGGGCCTTTACGATTTTACCCGCTACGAGGGCGGCCTCACGCTTGAGCGCAAGACGCGCCTGGGCCTGTCTACGCCGTGGGTATACCAGCTCTCCTGGGACGTTTATTATACCCGCTATGCGCGCTTCAAGACACTGGCCAGCCAGTACGGCCAGGAAATAGCCGCGCCCGACCCCGGCAGCCGCACCCTTGATACCATTACCAACCAGTTCTCTTACGACAGCGGATTTGATCTGCCCGGTTTCCTGCGCGCGGACGTCTTCGTCGCGCTGTCTATGATCGGCTACCAGGACCAGAAAGTCATAAATTCCGAAGGCAGATATCTTTCCTCTAAGCGGTCTGACTCCTACCAGGCGCTTAATGTGGGACTTTCCAGGCGCTATAATGACATTGACCTGCTGGGCGGGGTGCGCCCGGTGATGGGTATTCGCCTGGGGTTGGCCAATCTTTTCTCCAACCAGAGCCACCTGGACACGGACCCGGCGCATCTTAAGTTCAGCCGCTCCTACTACGACTACTGGGAGGAGCGCTTTTCACCCAACGCGCAGTTTACCTTTATCGGCTCAGGTCTTGTAACCCGTCTGGGCTATGAATTCGCCATACGGCGCTACTCCGGCAGGCTGGCCCAAAAATCCGACGGCGCCTATGGCAAAGACAAGCTGGGGCAGTATTCCGGCAGTTTTACCGCCGAAGCCGTTTACCCGCTATTGCGCCGCATGGACATTAAACTGCAGGGCAACTGGGCTACATCCCGCTCTAATAATCACTATGAGCAGGTTTACAGGTACAACTACGGGAGTTCGATGTATTTTGCCGGTCTGGAATGGAGGTTTTAAGCCATGAAGTCTTTTTATCTTCTAACCGTCTTGTTTTTGGCCGCGCAGCCCGCAAGCGCCGCCGCCTCCAGGGAAATTATGCTGGCTCCGGACGGCAGCGTGGAGGTCCGCCAGGGCGATTCTTCCAATTGGACTTCGGTGAGAGGCAAGGGCAGGATATTGGCGGGTTCTGAAATCCGCACCGGCAATAATTCCAAGGCAGGGGTTTTCTTCCCTGACGGATCTACTTTCCTGCTGGGCAGCAACAGTCTTTTTGCCGTTGAGGACGTCGGTAGGAAAAAAACCGGGTTCAACCTTAAAATGGGCCGCCTGAAGGCTATTGTGTCGGGCTATTTTTCCAGTCGTTTTCAGGTGCGCACCCCTGCGGCGGTCTGCGCCGTGCGCGGTACTGAATTTGATATTGAAGTGGGTAAAGACGGCAATACGGCCATGAATGTTTTGGAGGGCCTTGTGGAGGTAAACGACTCCAAGGGGGACATGGCGGTGGTTTCTTCGGAAGAGAAGATACAAATAGGCATGGAAGGCATGTCCAGGCCGGAAAATATGTCGTTGCGCGATGAGCGCGCCGGCGAGGCGGCCCGCCCCATGGCCGTGCGCCAGGAGACGGCCCGCGAACGCACCCGCACCATGCTGGAAGAACTGCGCAACCGCGAGCTTAAGGCCAACGAATCCCAGCTTGGCAAGGACTCCATAGACGCTTTCGGGCGCCGCGTACGCTTGGAAGAATATCTGCTGAGGCCTTCGGATAAAGAATTCAAGCTGCTGTTCCTCAGCCGCCGCGCCGAAGAAGATCGCCTGGACTGGGGCCACCTGATAGAGCGGTTCAACTCCAGAATACCGGACGACATAAGCGAGGTGGGCAGGATAATAGACGGCATGTATTTTTCCAGGACCGCCCCGGCCAACTGGCTGAAATATTTTGAGGTTTATCTGACTAACACGGTGGATAGCATAAAGGAAACCATAAATTTCACCCGGCCCGTTGCCGTGGATTTCTCCGGCTACGGCGCGGGTACGCGCTATTATCCGGGTTCCATAGACTATAAGCAGATACTCTCGGGCCCTGGAGTTGCCTTAGCTGCAGGCGCGGGCACAGGCGGCCTTGCCGCCGACGAACGCTATCAGTTCCGGCAAACTCAGATATATAACAATGATTTCGCCAATCCTTTGTTCACCTTTACGCAGAGGGTAGTAAATGGCTCAGGCATCCTTGCGGTCCTTGAAAAAACTACTCTGAACCCTAAAGACACTACGGATGTCGGTAACGGCGGGACCAATATCACGGATAACGCCGGCCTCTGGGGAGGCCCATTCCCGTCGGACCCTGATTACTCTGCCACAATAAATCCTGTGACTACAGACTTATATCCGAACGGTCCCGGTAAGGCGGATTTCCTGCGTTCCACGCTGTACGAAGACGGTTCCACCGTTTCATCCAGGAAATTGCTGGTTTCCAACGAGGGAGAAATTATAAGCACGAAATTTAATCCCGACGATCCCTCCGGCGCCTTCCTGAAGGAAGGCAGCTTTAACCTTGAACTGGTTATGAAATCTTCACTGTTCCAGGGTCGCAGCATAGACGTGCTGTTCGCTCCTGAAATACTCACCCAAAAGAAGGCAGCCACAACCACAGCGGACAGTTTCGTCATAAACTGACCGCCACTGGGCGCCACGCTGGATCAAAATTTCAGTGCGCGATGCACGGTCATAGCATTTCAGTCTTCCCTCCAATTTAGCTATAATTGGTAACTACTCAGGTAGACAGTAGTCAGAATTCAGTAGTCAGGAGTAAGAAGTTGCAGATTATTCTGAATTCTGGCTTCTGGATTCTGGCTACCTGAGCAGTTACTATAATTGTCTATGATCGGGAGGTTTTATGGGAAAATTTGTGGAATGTGTGCCGAATTTCAGCGAAGGCCGCGATCTTTCTAAAATAAACGACATAGTGGATGCCGCCAAATCGGTTCCCGGCGTGCTGATACTGGACGTGGAAAAAGACGCCGACCATAACCGCACCGTGCTCACCTTTATAGCCCCGGTGGAAACCGCCGCTGATGCCATGTTCGCCGTCACAAAGAGAGCCGCGCAGCTTATTGACCTCAACCGCCACAAAGGGGAGCACCCCCGCATGGGCGCCACAGACGTGGCCCCGTTCGTCCCGATAATGGATTCTACTATAGAGGACTGCGTAAAGCTGGCGGAAACGGCCGGTGAGCGCATAGGCCGCGAACTCAATATTCCCGTATACCTTTACGACAGGGCCGCCCGCAGTGAAAACAGGCGCGACCTGGCCAGGGTGCGTAAGGGACAGTTTGAGGGCCTGCGCGAGGAGATAGGCAAGAGTCCGGACCGCGTGCCGGATTTCGGCCCCAACCGGATACACCCCACCGCCGGCGCTACGGCCGTGGGCGCCCGCAACCAGATAGTGAATTTCAACGTGAACCTGGCCACCGCCGACATGGATTTCGCCAGGGGCCTGGCCAGGAAGATGCGCGCTTCCGGCGGCGGCCTGCCCGCCCTGCGCGCAAAGGAAATTTTCCTGGAATCCAAGGGGCAGGTCCAGTTGTCTACCGTGCTGACCGACTACCGCGCCACCTCAATAAAGCGCGTGATGGACGAACTGGCTAAGGAGTTGGCCCCCAAAAATATCGCGATTACCGGCACGGAGCTCATCGGCCTCACCACACAGGACGCTCTCACCGATTATGCCGTAGAGGCCCTGCGGGTGAAGGATTTCAGGAAGGACGCACAGGTGCTGGAAACCAGGCTGCTGAAGCTGCTGAGTTCCTGGCAGGCGGCGGCCAACCTTTTTGTGGACGCCCTGGCCACCACTAACCCCACCCCGGGCGGCGGCTCCGCCGCGGCGGTGAGCGGAGCCATGGGCTGCGCCCTTGGGGCTATGGCCATAGGCATTACGCTCCGCGGCAAGAAACTAGACGAGGGCAGGAAGCCCGCGCTCCGCTCGTTGCTGGAAAGTCTGGGCGGGCACAAGGCGGCGCTGCAAAGCTGCGTCGCCGAGGATGCCGTTTCTTTTGACGGCTTCATGGAGGCCATGAAAATTCCCAAAGAGAACCCGGAGCGTAAGGTAAAGATGCAGGCGGCGCTGAAGCGCGCGGCCGAGGCGCCGCTGAATACCGCCCGCCTGGCTTCGGAGGCCCTGGCGGGACTGGGAGTCTGCGCGGCTTATATCTCCGCGCATGTGGCGTCGGATTACCATAGCGCCCGTTACCAGCTTGAGACCGCCATACGCTGCGCGGCCGAAAACGTATTTATAAACGCCGGGGGCCTGGAAGACAGGGCCTTCGCGGAAAAGCTGACCGCAGGGATAAAAGGCTATCTCGCCTGTTGTGAAGCGGTAAAAATATAAGGAATTTTTAATGCCGGGTATTGATTCTATTTCACGCAATTTAATGCTGGACAGCCTCAGGGAGTACGCCAAAAGGCGCATTCCTTTTGACCTGATCAGGGAGTTGGACGAAAAGAACGAATTCCCGGCGGATATATTAAAGGAAATGTACGACCATGAAATACTGGGCGTACATCTGCTGATGATCCCCGAGGAATACGGCGGGGTTTCAGGCGGCGCCTTTGATATTTACCGCGTCTGCGAACTGCTGGCCCGCATAGACCTCGGCATCGCCACCGGCGTTTTCGCCACCTTCCTGGGCACCGATCCGATTAATGTAGGCGGCACCGGGGAACAGAAGGAGAAGTGGCTGCGCCGCATAGCGTCAGAGAATCTGCTGGTGGCCTACGCCGCCACCGAGCCGGATGCCGGCTCGGATTTAGTGAACCTGCGCACCCGCGCCGAGCATGTGGTAAAAAACGGGAAGCTCGCCGGCTATCGCATAACCGGCAACAAACAGTGGATTTCAAACGGAGGCGTGGCCGATATGCATACCGTGCTGGCCATGGCCCCCGGCGGCCCGTCCTGGTTTATCGTGGAGAAGGGTATGGAAGGTTTTTCCGCCAATAAGCATGAGGACAAACACGGCATACGCCTTTCCAACACAGCAGGGCTTTCACTGGACAACGTTTATGTGCCGGTCGAAAACCTGATAGGCATGGAAGAGGGGAAAGGCCTTCTCCAGGCCCAGGCTGTGTTCGGCTATACGCGCGTAATGGTGGCCGCTTTCGGGCTGGGCGCGGGAGCCGAAGCGGTGGAACAGGCTATCCGTTACAGCCAGCAGCGCATACAGGGCGGCGGCCCCCTTTCCGACAAGCAGGGCTATACCCACAAACTCATCGTGCCTAATTATGTGCGCCTTGAAGGCGCCCGGGCTTATATTGAGCATACGGCCCTCCGGCTGGACTCCGGCGAGCACGGCCTGCAGACCGAGGGCGCCATAGCCAAGTACGGCGCCTCCGAATGGGGAAACAAGGCGGCCGACGACGCCATACAGGCTTTTGGCGGCTACGGCTACACTAAGGATTTCCCTGTTGAAAAAATTAAGCGCGACATCAAGATCACCTGCATTTATGAAGGCACCAGCGAAGTTCTTGAGATGACCATTTATCGCGGCCGCTGGCAGGAGCACTTAAAATCACGCGGCAGGTATTACCTGGATATGGCCGACAGGCTGGATGAGCTGCATGCTGAAGAATCCGGGGTAGGCGCGCACGCATCGGCGCTTGCCCTGCGGGCGCTGGGCGCGATTATGGAAGAGTGCCGCGTGCAGAAACTTACCCGCCACCAGCATATAACATTCAAGCTGGGGAAAATGATAGCCGTGGCCGAAACGGCCGCTATATTCTCAACAGCGGCCGCCGCGCAGAAATACAGCGAAACAGTGCGTTTTGATCGGGAGGCCTGGCAGGCCATGTCCCGGGTTTTTGCCCGCGAAGCCGCCCTTAACACCGCGCTGGAAGGCCTTGCGCTCGTGATGGGCGCGGTTGATACCGCCGGGAACCTGGCTGATGCCGTGAATATTGAAGCGGTACAGGCGGAACAGAAAGGTATGATGGCCGACATGGATCTGGTAGCAGCGAAACTTAAACAGACGTTTAGGGCTCGTTAAAGAATGATATGAACATTCGGCTGAGCCGATTTTGGAGCGAGCCCTACGCATGGGATACGATTAGATTTTCCAGGGAGATTGCTAAATGAACATCGTCGTTTGCGTAAAGCAGGTGCCTGACAGCGCCGAGGTGAAAATAAACCCCGAGACAGGTCACCTTATTCGCGCCGGGGTGCCCAGCATCATAAACCCCTACGACCACTTCGCCCTGCAGGCGGCGCTGGAACTGAAGAAGAAGCATAATTCCAGGGTAACCCTTGTGTCCATGGGCCCGCCGCAGGCAAAAAGCGTGGTGCAGCTGGGTATGGCCCTGGGCGCGGACGAGGGGATACTCCTTTCCGATATGACTTTTGCCGGTTCCGATACCTGGGCAACCTCTTACGCGCTGGCTAAGGCGGTAAAAAAGATAGGGAAGACAGATATTATATTCTGCGGCATGCAGGCCATAGACGGCGACACCGCCCAGACCGGCCCAGGCGTGGCGCAACAGCTGGGCATACCACAGATAACCTTTTGCGAGCATGTGGAAGTAGACGGGCGGCGGATAATAGCGCGTAAGCTTATAGACGGCGGCTACGAAATAGTGGAAGCCAGGCCGCCTGTGCTGCTTACCATGATAATGCATAAGGATTACACGCCGCTGTATCCCTCCTTCCTTGCGATTAACGACTCCCGTAAGAAGCCTTTTCATGTATGGAACGCAGGGGATATCGGCGCCGAGGCGCAGTACCTAGGCCTCAAGGGCTCGCCCACACAGGTGGAGAAGATCTATCCTCCGTCCCAGCGCGGGAAGGCCGCCATGTTCTCCGGCTCCGGCCAGGAGGGGACGGCGAAGATACTGCAGATAATGAAACAGGAGCATTTTACGGATAATTTTTAAGGAGAAGGGCTGATATGATAGAGGTTTCAAAAAAATGCATAGGTTGCAACAAGTGCGTGCCGATCTGCCCTTTCGCCGCCATAAATATGGTGGACAAGCTGGCCGTGATGACGGAGGCCTGCACTCTTTGCGGCATTTGCGTCCAGATCTGCCCTGTGCAGGCTATAACAATAACCCGCGAGGAAGCCTCGGCAAGGAACTTATCGGGTTACAGGGGCGTATGGGTTTATGTGGAACTCTCAGGCGCTGGCGACAAGACGCACCCTAAAAAGATCAGGCAGGTCACGTTTGAACTGCTGTCCGCCGGCCGGCGCCTTGCCGACGAACTGGGCGAAGACCTGGCCGCGGTGCTGCTGGCCGACAAAAACCATAATTACGAGAAAGAGCTGGGCGCCTATGGGGCCGACAAGGTCTATATGGTGGAGCACGACGAGCTTTTTGAATATAACACGGACATCTTCTCTACCGTTATAGTGTCGCTGGTAACCCGCCACAAGCCGTCCATTATGCTTTACGGCGCCACCATACAGGGCCGCGACCTCGCCCCGCGCGTGGCTTCCACTCTTTATGTGGGTCTGACGGCGGACTGCACCGCGCTGGCTATAAAGGACGGCCTCCTGCTGCAATCCCGTCCCGCCTTCGGCGGCAACATCATGGCCGACATCCTGGCTCCAAAGTCCAGGCCGCAGATGTCCACCGTGCGCTCCAACGTGATGAAGATGAACGAGCCGGTGCACGGCCGCTCGGCGCTGGTAGTGCGCGAGTCCGCCAGGCTCGATCCCAGCCTGCGCCGCGTGAAGGTTCTGGAACGAAAAATTGAGCACGATGCCGGCTCCGTAAAGATCGAGAACGCCGCTATAATAGTTTCAGGCGGCCGCGGAATGAAGACCAGGGAAAAATTCAAACAGTTGGAGGAACTTTCCAGGCTGCTGGGCGGCGTTGTGGGGGCTTCCCGCGCGGCCGTTGATTTGGGTTTCAAGGAAAAGGCGCATCAGGTGGGCCAGAGCGGCGCTACCGTTTCGCCCAAACTGTACCTTTCTTTCGGCATCTCCGGCGCGGTGCAGCATATAGTCGGAATGAAGGCCTCCGACGTTATAGTGGCCGTGAACAAAGACCCCAACGCCCCCATCTTCAACGTGGCCAGGTACGGCATAGTGGGCGACGCGCATGAAATAGTGCCAAAGCTGATAGAAGCGCTCAAAAAAGGGAAGTGACCGGCAATCAGCAACCGGAAACCGGTGTTTAAGGTTCGGCAGATATTCCGTAACTACTCAGGTAGATAGAATTCAGAATTCAGGAGTCAGAATGAGGATGCCAGCG
>CAZYFL010000029.1:0-13709 GCA_964646805.1 uncultured Elusimicrobiaceae bacterium
GACTCCTGACTCCTGACTCCTGAATTCTGACTACTGGCTACCTGAGCAGTTACGATAAGGGAGATAAGCTATGGCAAACAAACCTGCGCGGCGGAAAATTCTGATCATTGATGATGAGCGCGGCCTGCGGGAGGTGATGACGGAACTGCTTGAGAAAACGGGTTACCAGGCAATTTGTGCCGCCAATGGCGCCGACGGCGTTCGTCTGAACGAACAGGAAAACCCCGACATTATTGTTCTTGATCTGTGCATGCCGGGAATGGACGGCATTGAAACACTGCGCCGGATCCGCAAACAGGACAGTGAAGTCAGCGTGGTTATCCTTACCGCCAACGGGAGCCCGGATACGATCAGGGACGCGGTCGGCCTGACTGTCGGCGAATATTTAAGCAAGCCTTTTGAAAATCTGGAACTTGTCAACTTAATCGGCGACCTGCTTTGGCGGCAGATGATGGTGCGCAAATGACGCCGGAGCGGCGCCCGTCACGCGCATATTCATCCACGTAACGCCTGATTTATGAAAACACTTTTATATGTTCCAATAATACACACAAGCGCCGACCTCGGTTCTTTGGCAAAGGATGTGGCCAAAAGAGGAATTGACGTTTTAGGCGAAGATCTGTGGGAAAAACACAAGGCCTCTGTTGAAAAGTTTTGGGATGTATTATCGGATTATTTCGTTGCAATGGATGCGGCAGGAATGAATGTCTATCAGGACGGAATGCCCGCTGACGGAGAAATCGGCGCGAAAATAGTGGAAGAAAGCGCGAGATCAGGCAGCAGGAATTATAAACTGGTCGCAATGCTTCTTAAACAGGGAGCCGTTTTAATTAAAACGGAGGATTTTGAACTTATCAAACAGGAAAGAGACAGGTTGATAGCTTTAACCAGGGCAAAATCGCTCTTTCAAAAATTGTCCGCATATATGAAATATAAATGGGTTAAAGGCGCATTGTTGGCGAAAAGGGATGATTTTATCGCAAAAAGGATAAATGAAACCTTGAGCGCAGGCCGAACGGGAATTGCTTTTATCGGCGCCTGCCACAACATCAGGAAGCGGCTGCCCCCGGAAATCCGGATAATTGAAATAAAGGACGCCGGCAAAGTAAAGGAATATCAGGAATTGCTCCCCTTTTATTTCAGGAACAAAGAACGTTTCACTGAATTGGCGCGCTACCTGGCCGCGCCGATAGTTTAATGCTATGACTGACAATCAACATGATCATTCCGCTTACGGTTCGCCCTTGTGCCGCGAAACCGCCGGCGATATAACCGCGCGCAAACTGGCCGAGAGGGAAATAGAGCATCTTCATCGTGTCCTGTTCTCCATCCGGAATGTTAACAGCCTGATAACGCGGGAAAAGGAACCGTATAAACTGATACAGGGAATTTGCGAACTTCTCATCGAACAACAAGGCTATCCTGGGGCTATGATAGTAATGGCGGATGAAGCCGGGAAAATCGGGATTTATTCCGCAACCGGTATGGGAGCGAAGTTTAAACCGCTGGCTGAAAGCCTGGACAAGGGAGAATTGCCGCCTTGTTGCAGCGGCGCAAAGGCGATTGATGGTATATATTATGTGAAGCTGCCAAGCCCGCAGTTGGAGCGAAACTCCGGGGCGGCGCGTGGAAGCGGGGGTTACCTGGATTATCCTGTTGTCAGATGCGCGCCGTGTCCCATGGTTTCGCTTTGCAGCAGGAATAAAACCATGTGTGTGAGCCTGCTATACCACGGCAATAACATGGGGTATCTGGTGGTGTTGGTTGAATCTTCCCACGCGATCGGAAAAGAAGAACAGGCGCTGTTTCTGGATGTAGCGGGTGATGTGGCTGTTGCCCTGCACAGCCTGAGCCAGGCGGAAACCGTAAGGCAGTCTGAGGAAAAACGCGCGGCGGTGGAAGTGCAATTACGGCAGGCCCAGAAAATGGAAGTGGTCGGCCAACTGGCCAGCGGCATAGCCCACGATTTCAACAACATCCTTGGCGCCATAGAGGGTTACGCCTCAATCGTCCTTAACGGCCTGGCCGCGGACAATCCCATCAGGCCGGACCTGGAAGAGATCCTCAAGGCGGAGCGGCGCGCGGTGGCATTGACAAAGCAGTTGATGCTCTTCAGCCGCAAACAATCCGTCCAGAAAACGACCGTTGAATTGAACAGACTTATCATGGAGTTGGAGGAAATGGCGAAACGTCTTATCGGGGAAAATATCACCCTAGAAGTTTCATCCGCCCCGGACCTTAAACCCGTTCTGGCCGACGTCGGGCTGCTTGAGCAGGTGCTCATCAACTTGCTGGTGAACGCCAGGGATGCCATGCCTGGCGGCGGGTTGCTGAAAGTGACCACCGTAAATGTGGACATTTCAAGGGCAGCGCGCAAATGTCCGGAACCAGTGGAACCGGGACGGCAATTCGTGAAAATCTCGGTTGCCGATAGCGGCGCCGGGATGGACAGGAACACCCTTGACCACCTTTTTGAGCCCTTCTTCACCACCAAACCCAGGGGCACGGGCACGGGCCTGGGCCTTTCCATCGTCTACGGCATCGTCAAACAGCACAACGGCTGGATAGATGTGCATAGCGAAGAAGAAAAGGGGTCCGTCTTTACCGTATACCTGCCCCAGGCGCCGGCAGGAACCGTGAACGAAACCGTGCCGGAAGAGGCTGCCCGGGACCTGCGCGGCCATGGGGAAAGGGTGCTTGTGGTGGAGGATGACGAAACATTGAGAAAAATCACGGTAAGGGCGCTGAAAGAGAACGGTTACGATCCGGTGGAAGCCAGAACAGTGTCGGAAGCGGTTGGCATCGTCTCAGGCAAAAACGCGAATTTCCGCATTATTTTCACGGACATGATACTCAGCGACCGGAATGGGACCGAACTGATAAACGATCTTAAAAAAGTGGCCCCCGGGATAAATTTTGTTTTTACCAGCGGCTACCTGGCCGATAAGATTAAACTGGAATTCATTCAGAATCAGGGATACAAATTCATCCAAAAACCTTATTCCACAGAAACAGTGCTGAAGATTTTTAATGAACTGCTTTCAAAGTGCGCATGAATACCCCGCAACAACCCGAATCCTGCAGATTTAGTAACTCAAGTTATCAACCGAGCGGCGGTGGGCTTGCCCTGCGCACCCTTGCGGATGGGGGGCCCCGCCTCGTAGGAAACCGACGCAAGGGTTTCCTCGGCCCGGGTGCGCAGGGCAAGCCCGCCGCCGCTCGCAGCGACACAGAGGGAGCTGAGCAGTTACATATAATCTGCAATATGCCAAACGCTTTGCGGTATGTCTTACTCTTGATTTCTATCTTTTTTCTCCATAGTACCGGTTACTGTCTCCCGCTACAGAAGGGACATGTATTCTCGGGTATTGATGTGCTGCAACAGGAGAATTTTGAGAGTATACGCGGTAAGCGCATCGGCCTTATCACCAATCATACCGGCAAGGACAGAAATGGAAAAAGTACGGCGGAGATTCTCTATTCCGCACCCGGAATTGAGCTGAAGGCCATCCTCACTCCCGAGCATGGGTTCAGCGGGAGCGTCTCCCACGGAGAAAGTGTGGAATCCTCCACGGATCCCGCCACAGGGCTTCCTGTGTTCAGCCTGTACGGGAGAGTCAACCGTCCCACACCCGAAATGCTCCGGAATCTGGATGCCCTTGTTTTTGACATACAGGACGTCGGCGTAAGATTTTATACCTATCTGGCCACCATGGCCTACGCCATGGAAGAGGCTGCCAAAGCCGGAATAGAATTCATCGTTCTGGATCGCCCCGTTCCCATTACCGGAACCATAGTTGAGGGGCCCGTCAAGGATTCCGCTATCCGGAGTTTCGTCGCTCATTATGAAGTCCCCATCCGGCACGGTATGACGCCCGGCGAGATCGCGACATTTTACAATGAAACCGAAGGGCTTCATGCGCGGCTTACCGTGGTGAGGATGAAGGGGTGGCAAAGGGAGATGTGGTTTGAACAAACAGGACTCCCCTGGATTCCCACGTCCCCTAACATCCCCGGTTTGGAGAGCGCTATTCTTTACCCCGGAATTGCCTGTCTGGAATACACAAACCTGTCCGTGGGAAGAGGAACGCCCATTCCGTTTATGTGGGTGGGCGCTCCCTGGTTTCAACCGGAGAAAGTCCTGAAAATTCTGGCGGATGCCGGGCTGAAAGGAGTGACATTCCTGTCCCGTGATTTCACCCCGGTTCGCGATGTTTATGCAAATCAGAAATGCAGGGGGATAGAACTTAAAATCACGGACAGAGACCAGATCAGGCCGTTTCAGATTTTCGTTCATATAGCCGGCGCCTTACGGGACGCGCAGCCTGAAGAATTTGAACTTCGTTGGGAGAGAAGCCGGTTTTTGATAGGAACGCAGGAGTTTCTGGAACTTTATAACCGGAAGGCGTCGCCCCGGGAGATCATCAGAAAAATGGAGTCCTCAACATGGAAATTCATAAAAAAAAGAAAACATTACCTTTTGTACGAATAAAAAGTTTGCTTTGCCTTTTCATCTTTTTTTGTTTAGCGGGCGTTTCCCGGGCTTTGCCTTCCGTGCAGGTCAAAGCGACCGGCACATATCCTGAATTGTGGGTGGAAGGAAAGCCATTTTTTATCCACGCCGCCGCATTTTTTTATCCTCGCCTGCCACGGGATCTGTGGGAAAAGTCGCTGCAAACTTCAAAAGAGCTGGGGATTAACACTATAGACTTATACATTCCGTGGAATTGGCATGAAGCCCGGGAAAATCAGCTGGATTTTGACGGTAGCGCCAATCCCAGAAAAGATGTTTTGGGCCTCATGCGCATAATTTCCGGCCTGGGTCTCAAGGCTATCATCCGTCCGGGACCGTATATCTGCAACGAATGGAAAAATGGAGGATATCCAGACTGGCTTCTAAGGCGTCCCGAATATAAAATGTCCGGCCGTTCTATCGCTGAGGGAAGATACCCGCCTCTCTCCGCGCTTCAGTATTCGGACCCCGAGACCGCCGCAAAGGCGTGGCTGGAAAATGAGACCCATAAAAAACACACCGAACGCTGGCTTAGAACCGTAATGGATAAAATTGTCAAACCCTTCTCTTCGGAAAAAGGAGGGCCGGTTATATTGGTCCAGCTTGATGACGACCAGCCGGCGGGAAACAGGAACAACGGCCCGTATTTCTGGAAATACATGAAGTGGCACAGGGATATTATTCTGAAAACGGGGGTTTCTTTGCCGTTGTTCCTTAACCCGGCTGAAAGTTATGTGCCCGCCCTGGGAAACAAGGACATGGGAAAACCTCACCCATGGTTAATGACGCAATGGTATCAGAGATTTTACGGGGTTGATCTTACCACTTCCAGCTATATCCTGCTTGAGTCCGCTGTGGAGTATATAAAAACGGATCCGGAGCATCCCCCCGTTATAAGCGAGTTTAACGCCGGATTTTTCGCCCTGGAATTTAATCCATATGGTATGGCGACCCACCCGACCAATACTCTTACCGCCGCGCGCGTTCTGATACAAAACGGGTTGAAAGGTTTCATTTATTTTCCGCTTCAGGATTCTCTCTACCCCGCCGGGTACGAAATTCCATCCGTCAATCCGCATTATACATGGGAGTCCGCTTTGGCTGTCACCGGAGAAAAAAGGGATAAGGCCCGCAGTGTGGAGAGAAATGGAACGCTTATCCGGACACAGGGAGAGCTTCTGGCCTCTTCCCACAAGTGGGCGGATGTGGGTATTGTTAACCCTTTGGGGGCGCTGGATTATACCCGCTTAAGCACCGGCACCGTGGCCGCCGTTAAGACAGGGATTAAAAATCTGGAAGAGTGGTTGCTGGAGAACAGAATAAACTGTGAATTTGTGGACCCTCAAAATCAGCCGCTTGAACAACTTTCGCGCTATCCGCTCCTTCTAAATCCCTTTTCATCCAAAACGACGCTTCCCGCCATGTCTTCACAGGCTGTAAGCAAGCTTAGGCGGTACGCGGACGGGGGCGGGAGGCTGATACCCGTGGATACCGCCTCCACGGACTGGCAGGAAACTTTATCCCGGCTTCCGGTGGAAAGAAAAGTGAAATCCGGCAATTGGGTGTATGCTTCGGAACTGGTTTCCAACAGAGGAAGCCTTCCTCTGGGACAACGCGATAGGAGCGTGGAAAATTTTGGGTTCCTGCTGATGACCAACCTCGGAGACGAAAAAGTGGAATCTGAGATGTCGGCCGCAGATCCATATGATGCCGGGAACAGGATTTCCGTGGGCGCTCTCACTCTTCCCGGAAAGGATTCGCTCTGTCTGCCCTTAAGAATACGGCTCTCCAGGTTGCTGCGAAAACTTCCGGTATTTCTCAGGGACGCCGATGAGATATACACGGCCACCTCTGAACTGGAAGGAATTGAGGCGGGGAATTCCTCGGTTGCGCTCCGTTTTTATACTCCGGAGAACGGACGATTAAAACTTAAACTTGAAAAAGCGCCTCTCTCCCTGTTGCTCAACGGGGAAGAGTTCCGGGACTATTTTGTGGAACCGGAGAGCGGCCTGCTCTCCGTTTCACTGCCCAGGGGAAAGGCTCCTGATTTTTCACAGGTTTTAACGCTGGCATATTCCTCCGGTACTACGTCCGCGCCTGTTGAAGTTAAAACCCTGCCCATCGTCTACGAGTTCCCAACACAGGTCCGGTACCCAATCCGGCCGGATGTGAGTCTGGCTTCCTCTCCTCCGCTCATTCTGGCGGAGAGGGACACGAAAGATTTTATTTCGCTCATCCTGAAAAACCCGGCGGAAACGAAAAAAACAGCCGCAATAAAATGGCTGTCGGAGGGAATTACGCCGGAACAGCGGGAAAACACCGTGGATATTGACCCCGGCGATGAGAGGCAGCTTCGCTTTGAGCTTCCGGACAGTTCCGGTCCCGAAACCATCATTTTCCCAGGTACGCTACACATAAAGGAGCAGAGTTCCCAGGTGAAAATACCTCTCTTAATACTGCGGATTCCTCCTTCCGGAGCGGCGTACTATACATATGATTTTGACAGGGACGGGAATCCCGAATCAGTCCTGGAAAACTCAAAAATCAGGGTTGTCGTCAGTCCCGGGTCAGGCGGCCGGATCTTTCAGCTGATCTCCAAGGATACCGGAGCCAACCTGGTGGCGAGTCCCGGTATGCTCAGGGAGATATTCACGGTTATGGAACCGCTGGATATTGCCTGGGAAGGCAAACCGCTTCCAGGCTGGACCCGCTCAAGAATCCCGGGATTGAATACACGGGATTACTCTGTGGAGCAAGTCTTTCAAAGCGGTTCTCAGGCGGGATTTTCACTGTCCTGTTTTGTTCCGGATGTCTCCCCTCGTGGCGTTACCGTGAAAAAGAAAATTACTCTGGAAGGGGATCTCCCTGCCGTTGTCGTGGACTACGAAATCAGTGTGACTTCTGCCACTCCATCGCAGGAGATAAAGATTAACCATGTGCTTCTTCTGGATTCCACTTCCTATCTTTGGTACCAGGAAAACGGAACTGTTCAAAAGGAATTTTTGGGGCAGGCTATGCGCAAAGATTTTCATCCACTGCGGGTGGGGATCCAGAATTCCGAAGATGCCTGGTCGGTAGAACTGTCTTCCGCCGTCCCGGTTGTTTTGAACGCCAGGAAAGATCATGTTATTCTTGAAATAACATTGGGGAAATTATCTTTGCCCCAAATTTATCATTTCAGGCTGCGGTATCTGGTTGGGCCGGACGCCATTCAAGCCCTGCGGGAACAATATCATTCCGAAATTTAAGTTTTATTATTCATTGCCGCTTTCTTTTAGCGCCAGCAAATGCAGCGTACCCTGATCCCAGAGCTTGAAGGCGAAGGTGCGGGCCTTCTTGCCGTTGCCGGCATAAAAGTCCACCCGGCCTGGGCCTTTAATGGCGCCGCCCGTGTCCTGGCAAAAAACAAAGCGACTGTCCGGCTTACGCCCGAGCAGGGTTCCTTCCGCGTCAACGTCGGGTATGGTTGTGCGCATGAAGGCTATGGTTCCCATGGGTACCAGCGCATTGTCTATAGCTATGGAACGCCAGCCGGTAAGGGGCAGGCCATAGGTGCCGGCCGGGCCCTCTTCGGGGTCCCCGTCCGGTTTCAGCTTGAAAAAAGTATAGCGGCGGTTGGCGCTCATTATCTTTCGCTCTTCTTCCGGATGGTCCAGCAGGTACTGCTTGCCTTTTTCGTGGCCTATACCTTCGCGCGGCAGGGCGCCGGCTTCCACCAGGGCGCTCAGCCAGCCCTTGAATTTAAGGCTGTTTGTTGCGGCAAAACCAGCTTTTATCACGCGCCCGTCCGGTAGCGCCAGGCGCCCCGAACCCTCTATATGCAGGTCCATTATGTCGGCCCGGTCCTTAAGCCAGGCCAGTTCCAGACCCTTGCCCTCCAGCGCGCCTTCAAAGTCTATCTGCTCTCGGTCAATGTAGGGCGCCAACGCCCCGTTCTTGAGGCGGCCGGTCAGCTTTTCGCCTTTGAATTTCTCGTTGAACTCCTCTAGGTTTATGGTGAGAAGGTCTTCCGGTTTGGCGTATATGGGATACCTATATTTCTTTGTCTTGTTCAGGCTGGCTTCCAGCGTGGGTTCGTAATAGGAGCTGAAAACCACCGTACCGGTGGAGTCCCGGCCGGCCAGTTGGAAAACATCGAACTTTTCCTTTAGCAGGCGGTCAAAATCCTGCGCGGCAGGGGAGGATTCCAATATTTTTATAAATTCCTCGTTGGAGTCGGTCAGTTCTTTGGTCGTTATTTTGCGTGCGCCGAAGGTGTAAGCCGGGATGCCGGTCTTAAGGCCCTGGAAATAAGCGCGGTTAAGCAGGGCGGCCTTCATAAGGGATTTCAGCTCGTCGCCGTCCTCAAAAACAGGCAGATTTCCAAGCGCAACCGGCACCACAGGGGCCGCTTCCGGGGCGCTGGTGGCAACTGCGATAACGGGAACTGTCTGGCAGGGCGGGCAGGCCCCGGTGGGACCGGTTCTGCTGCCGGTTGCACAGCCGGCGGCCAGCGCGAATATGATTAAAGTTACCTTCTTCGTAACAAATCTCCCGTGACCTTAAAGGCTTAAACCGGCCCGCTCCCGGCTCGCCCGTCGTGGGCGCCGGGGGGGAGCAACTGCTGCCGCAGGCGTGGTGTAACCATGTAACTGCTCAGGTAGAATTCAGGAGTCAGAATTCAGAATAGCCTGTCAATAAGCCTCCAACAGCTTATTTACCTCTTCAAGCAACCTGCGCAGTTCGGAAACATCGCCATATCCAATGTCCATGGCGAGAATCAAATAGTACCGGGATTCTTCAATGGAACCTTGTGCGATGTTGTAAAAGCGGAGTTTGTCCGCTTTTCATTCTGACTCCTGAATTCTGAATTCTATCTACCTGAGTAGTTACCAATTATCTCAAAAAAGCGCTGTTGACACAAGGCGGATTTTCTACTAGACTCTTAATATGAGGACAAACACACTGTCGTTATTACTCTTTATAGCGTTGCCGGGGGTAATTCTGGCCGGGGAGGCCAGGATTCTCTCCATGAGCGGTAGCGTGGAGGTCCGCCCCACCCGCGAGGATCAATGGATCCCCGCCAAAGAAAATCTGGAAATAGCTGAGGGCGGGGCGCTTCGCACCGGGGTCGGCGGCGCTGCCGTGCTGTTGTTGCCGAATAAGAGCAAGGTGTGGTTCAAAGAATCCACCAGCCTTGAGATTGAGCAGCGCCGGACGCTGGCTTCGCGCCTGATGCTGGTGTTCGGCAAAATAAAGGTGCGCGTGCCGCATCTGCTGCGGAAAGAAAAATTTGAGGTCCGCACCCCGGCGGCTGTCTGCGCGGTGCGCGGCACCGAATTCACCATGGGCGCCACCGACGACGGGAAGATGGACCTGCAGGTGCTCTTCGGAGAGGTAAAGCTTAAGTTTACCGTTCCTCCGCAGAAGGGCGGCGCGGAATTTAATATCCCTCAGGGCCAGGGCATCAGTTCCGGCGAGAGCGGCAAGGCCGTTAAACCCGTCCTGCTTACCGCCAGGACGGAGCGGGATGCCCTTGAAAACTGGAACCCCGGCCTGAAGGCCGACGAGCGCCAGAACGAGCTGCGGCAGAAAGAAAACGACAGGGCGCAGATTAAAAATTTCGCCCGCGCGACCGGCAACGCGGAAAACTCCGTAAAGAGTTTTCTCAATGTTGTTAAGGAATCGGATCTGGAAGCCGGCCGTACAATGAACGACGTCCACGGCAACGTGGTGCGTGTGGACCAGCGCATGGTACGCCCGGACGACAGGACTATACAGTTTATGAACCTGGTGAAGAGGTCAGCCTACGCGGACTATTCCAAGCCGGCAAACGGGTTCGCCTATAACGGCGGAGCAGTAGCCAACCGCCTGGACCTCGCCCAGATGAGCATGGGCTTCAACAAGGACCTGCCCCAGCGCATTGAGGAGTGGCCGTCTTTCTTCAGCAGCAACGAACTGAACCCTACCTACGCCTCTTTCATACTGGCCAACAGGACCAATGCCGACGACATATTCTTCGTGGCTGAGGGTTACCGCTACGATGCCGCCCGCGATGAACTTGTGGACAATCTGTCCGTCTTCGCTCCCAACCGGACTTGGGCGGCTGTAAGCCCGTACGATAAACACACAATGATTACCGGCGTGTTGGACAGCGGCTCCGGACCCGGACAAACCGCCCAGGAGATGCTGAACGCTGTCGCCCGCCTTGAAGTAAAAGACACTACGATTGCCGGCGGGGCTGATACTTCAGCCGGTGACCTTCAATATTTAAACCCGTCCACAAATCTCTATGCCGACATGGATGGAACCGGCGGCGCTACCGATGTTGATTGGGGTATGGTAATTGACGAAAGCGCCGGCTCAGGCAAGAGCTACACATATAGCGCCGCGGGGGACAATGCCCCGATGTCGCAGTTCCGCGCCGATGCTTATGCCGTGGGAAATAATAACGCCAATGGCCTTATGTGGTATGCCCGCGAGGACTATGTGATAGGCAATGGCGGCGGTATCAAGAACGCCAACGATATAACCAAATCTTCGCAGGATCCGTTCACCCTGCTTAAAAACCTGGCGGTTCAGACGGTCGTCTATGTAAAGGAGTCTGTCGGCGACAATCCGGCGCTGCTTACCAACAGCGCGGCCGCGTATGACGACATCACCGGCGACCGTTTTGACGGCAGAAATATAGACATAGTTTTCATTCCGGACCTGATGGTGGCCGCGGTACAACGCATGTTGCCCGCTATCACCAATCTTAAAGATTGACAGGGGATAAATAATGAAAAGGCTGATACTGACCTTATTGGCGTTTTTTTTGATAAAAGGCGCCGCCTTCGCGGCAGTAGACTGGGAATCCAAGGGGATGCAGATAGCCGGCGAAATTATGGCCAACCCGGCCGGCTTCTTCTACGACTTTCAGCAGGATTTGGAGGCCACCACGCCTCTGCCGCCCGGCAAGCGCTTCGGTATACAGACGGGCCTGTTCCCAACCCTCATCCCCATGACTTATGCCAACGCGTCCGGCAGGTTCCGACTGCACGGCGAGGGCCATATAGCCCCTAGCGTGCCGCAGCTTGACCTGATAGGCGGCTATTGGGACATGCTGGCCGCGAAACTGGCCGCTAAAGACTCGCAATCAATAGCTAGCGCCAGGTTCGGCGGCTACTACCTGGGCGCTATAATGAGCGCCTCGGTAAGTCCGCGTGTGCGTACCTTCTGGGGTTATAAACGCAGCCAGCTGGACGCCAAACTGAAGTTCAAGGCCGGCCAGCAGCCGGAAATGCTGGGCGTCACGGTCAACAGCTTCAACACCGGCTTCAAGGACGACTTCTTTATAGCCGGCATTGAGACCCCAAAGGGCGTAAACAAACTGTGGAGCATGCAGCTTAACTACGGTCTGAGGACACAAACCTTCTCAAGCAAGGTCAGCTGGTACGGGAAGTACTTTGAACTGGGCCTTAATATTTTCCCCGAAGGCGTACTGGTAGTGCACCCCGTGTGGAATTTCCACCTGAATTTCTAAGGCTTGAAGGATGAAGACTAAAGGGCGGTTGAAGGTAACTACTCAGGTAGACAGTAGTCAGAATTCAGTAGTCAGGAGTAAGAAGTTGCAGATTATTCTGAATTCTGGCTTCTGGATTCTGGCTACCTGAGCAGTTACGGTTGAAGAACAAATTTGAAAAAGAGGGAAACGATGAAAAAAATAATCTTAAGCGGTTTTATAGCGGCGGGCATGGCCGGCAGGCTGTGCGCGGCCGCGGCGGAGGATTCAAGGATCTTCACGCCTTTTTTTGACATGACGCTTTCCGAGGCGGCTTTCCTGCCCTCTGCAGGCAATATTTTCAGCGGCGGAAATATAAACACGCAGGTGGGCCTGCTGGCTAGGGCCACGCAGAGGGACCACATCTTCGGCCTGTATAACTTCAACTACAACGGACAAGGCTTCGCGCCGCAGGATTCACGTCAGTTCACCGACAGGTCAATGTCGCACGGCTTTAACATAGAGTACCGCCGCGCCATCACGGACCGCATCCGTGTGCGCCCCGGCGCAGCGATGACCAGGGAATTCCGCCGCACCGGCGCCAACGAGGCCTGGAAGAACGGCCTCTACAATATGAACTCTTCCGGCGGCCAGCTGGCGGTAGACTACACCTTTGACGAGGAAAAGAACGGTTACGTTACGGTGCAGTACCTGTTCCGGAACGTGAAGTTCCCCAACTACACGGATCTGCTGCGCGAATTCCAGAATGCCGGCAACACAGCGGAAACCTCCGGCGGCCAGCAGGACCAGGCCATGGGCCAGATAAGCCTGCGTCCGGGCTGGAACAAATTTTTTGCCGGGCTGACCTATACTGCGCAGGACTACAAAAACCAGAAGGTGGTGGCAAATACCGGAGTCTACGGCGCCGCCGGACAAAAGGACAGCGACACCGCGCTGGACTTCGGTTTCCACCACAGCCTGTGGATTTTCGAGCTGTCTCCGATGGTTTCTTACACCATGCATTCCTCAAACCAGAACTTCATGCTGTACAAATTTCTGGGCGACACCAGCCCGCAGTTCGGCGAAAAGTATTACGACTTCAACGAACTGGCCCTCAGCGTACCGCTGGACCTGAATATCACCGGCAAGTGGGCTATAGGCGGCGCAATAAATCTGACACGGCGCGTTTATGACAAGCGTAACGCCCGCAACGCGGACAATAACTTCACCGCCGGCAGGCAGGTAAATACAATGTCCACGCTTACGGGCTTCATTCGCAAGCGCATAAATGAAGTGGCCATGGTGCGCCTGTTCGCCTCGCTTGTTGTGGCGGACTCAAACAACAAGTTTGAGAAGTACATGCCCTACAGCTATACCGGCAACAGTTTCGGTATAGCCTATCAGTTGTCATACTAAACGGCAGTAACTTCTCAACTCCCTTTGTGTCGTTGCGAGCGGCTGCGGAATTGCTGTAGCCACGAGACAAATCCGTGTGAAATATAAACCGGAATTATATGGTAAACTATTTTATATTTAAGGAAGCACACACCATGAAGAGAATGTCGGTAAAGCATATTTCAGCGTCTGTTGAGGCGGTGGATAATTTGCTGCTTACAGACAGACAGACAGACAGACAGACAGACAGACACCCCCCCCCCCTTATTAGAAAGTTTATCTCAACACATGCCGCATGTATGGGGATAAATTCCAAAAAAGATTTTTTTTCTGAATTCC
>CAZYFL010000030.1:0-13513 GCA_964646805.1 uncultured Elusimicrobiaceae bacterium
GGTCCCCGTTGGGGCGGGCCCCACCTGCCGGGGGGGGCCGCGGGGCCCCCCCCCGGACGGCCCTCCCCACTGTCTGAATCGCAGATGCCTGATTTAAGGAGAGAACATGGGACTTATAATTGCAAGAATAATACTAAAAAATCCGCGCGAAAACGAAATCAAGCCGCTGGAGCTGGACGCTCTTGCCGATTCCGGCGCTCTCCACCTTTGCATTCCGGAGCATGTGAGAATACAGTTAAAACTGGAAGAAATTGATAAAAAAGAAGTTACGCTGGCGGACGGGGGGAAAAAACTTGTTTCTTATGTCGGCCCTGTTGAGATTAGATTTGAAAACCGGATAGGTTTTTCAGGCGCGCTGGTTATGGGTGACCAGACACTTTTAGGCGCAATACCCATGGAAGACATGGATCTGGTGATATCGCCTAAAAAAAGACTCTTAGAGGTGAATCCCGAAAGCCCCAATATTGCGGCCTCAATCGCGAAATAGAAATTCAGGGGAAAGTATTTTATGCCCGGACTGTACAGCTATGTTCAAGAAATTCCAAGTTGTAGTCTCTTTATCGTATCGCTGTAATCTCTCCTTGGAGGAACTTATGCGCCGTTTCTTTTTTTTAACCGGGTTTTTCCTGATCTGCGTCCTGTCAATACGGTTGAATTGTGTCGCTGCGCTCCACCCCACGGCGCCGGGGCAGGCTGTCGTGGCCGGCAAGGTTATCGAGACGATGGACTCCGGGGGCTATACTTATGTCAGGGTTGCCCAGGGCAAGGACTCCGCCTGGGTGGCCGTGGCTCAACAGAAGGTAAAAGTCGGAGACGACGTTTCCTTTGCGGGCGGCGTAGTCATGAATGATTTTTACAGCAAGAGCCTGAAGCGGACTTTTAAGAAAATAGTGTTCTCGGACGGACCCGCTAAGGGTGGCTCCGCCGGCCCGGCAATGAAGAACGCTCCCGCGCATGGAACGGCCGCCGGACAGCTCTCCGTCAGGTTAGCCAGGGCCGAAGGTCCGGACGCATACACCGTCTCCGAAATATTCAGCCGGCGCAAAGAACTGGCCGGCAAGACAGTCCTCGTCAGGGGCAAGGTCGTGAAAGTTTCCCTTGAGATCATGGACCGCAACTGGGTGCATCTGCAGGACGGTTCAGGCGAAGCCAAGGCGGCCACCCACGACCTTGTGGTGACTACCTCCGAAGAAGCCAGGGTAGGAGAGACGGTGACGGCGCGCGGCACGGTGGCTAAGGACAAGGATTTCGGTTCGGGCTACAAATATGTTGTGTTGCTGGAAAAAGCCGCGTTCAAGCGGTAACTATTCAGGCAGACAGAATTCAGAAGACAGAATTCAGAATGGCGGAACCTTCCTTGCCGCTGGCTTTCTCATTCTGACTCCTGAATTCCGGCTTCTGGTTGCCTGAATAGCTACAAACCAACAGTCTAACAGCCTTCGGCCTGCGACCTTAAAGAACTTACATGTGCCTTATTCCTGATTTTGCGGCGGTGTCGGTCTGGTGCGTCAGGCTGGCTTTCGCGTTCACACTCCTGGCCCTGGGTTTTGGGCTTTTTTTTGTTTTCAACCGGCTTGAAAAGGTCTTTAAAGCAGCGCTCGTTTTTCTGGGCGGCGCGGCGTTTTTTCAGGCGGCGGCTTTCCTCGCCCTGACGTTTTTCTTCTGGTATGTTCCGGAGAACAGATATATAACCCCGTTAAACACTCCGCGCGGCATGGCGCTGGCGCTCGGTTTTTGCGTGAACACGCTCCTGCTGGGGTTTGAAATGCGCAGGGGAACGGGTATTACTTTCGTTTTCGTCCTGCCCTGGAGCCTGCTGCTGCTGGCTATTCCGCTTTTTTCCATGCCCCCGGGGCTGGAATTTTTTCCCCTCCAGGCTAAAAGTGCGCTGTCTGCGGCGCACAATGCCCTCTTTATAGTTTCATACGCCATGTTTATAAACGCTTTCGGGGCAAGCTCCTCCCTGTTGCTTTCGGATTGGGAGCTCAGGGCCAGGAAGTCTCACGCGGCGGCTTTCGCGCTGCCTTCCATCGGCGATATGGACAAGCTCATCTGGCGGCTGGTAGAAATCGGTTTTCCCCTTTTCCTGGGCGGCTTTGTTCTTGCCAGCGTCCAGCTGTATATGAAATATTCCCGCCTGCCAGGCTCCGATGTGAAAGAGCTCGGCGCCCTGGCCACCCTTCTGGTTTACGGCGTCTACCTGGCGCTGAGGAAGTATGGCGACTGGCGCGGCACTAAGGCCGCCTGGGCGAACGTCGCCGGTTTTATTCTTATAGTCGCCACCCTGGCGCTGTCCAGCCGGGCGATTTCATACCACGGTTTCTTTAAATGGAACTAGTCCTTGTAGGCCTTTCTCACAAAACCTGTTCGGTGGAAACACGGGAGGCTTTTAGTATAAGCCCCGAACGCAGGCGGCTGTTGCTTAAGGCCATGCTTTCCGGCGGCCTGGCGGCGGAAGAACTGGTGTGGGTTTCTACCTGCAACCGCGTGGACCTTTACGCCGTAGGAAAAAAGAAGGACTGCGAGACGGCCCTGATAGGTTTCCTGAGCGACCCGTCGCTGTACGACGCCAATAAACCCGGCGGCGGGCATTTGTACAGCAAAACCGGCAAAGAGGCCATGGAACATCTCCTGAACGTGGCCTGCGGGCTAGACTCCATGGCGCTGGGGGAAAATGAAATTCTGGGCCAGCTGAAGGATTCTTACTACGGGGCTAAAAGCGCCGGCGTCACCGGGCGGCTGACCAACTCTCTTTTCCAGCGCGCCATAGGGGTGGGCAAGCATGTGCGCGCGAATACTAAAATAAGCCAGGGCGGCCGCTCCGTGGCTTTCGTGGCCGTGCAGTATGCCGGCAGGATCTTCGGGGACCTGGCCAATGCCGGGGTGCTGCTGCTGGGCGCTGGTGAAATGGCTGAAGCCGCCGCCTCGGCCTTTACGGAAAAGAAAGCAGGGATCACCGTTATAAACCGAACCCATGCGAAAGGCAGGGAACTGGCGGCTAAGTTTGCAGCGCAGTGCCTCCCCTGGGAGAGCCTGGAGGAGTCCCTGGCCGGCGCTGATGTTGTGCTGGTCTCCACCTCTTCCCCCGATCCCGTGATAACGAAAGACCTCATGAAGAAGATAATGGAGTTGCGTCATGGAAATCCCATTTTCTTGGTGGATATTTCCGTTCCCCGCAACATTCAGCCCGAAGCGGGCAACCTCTCCAACGTTTACCTTTACAACATAGATGACCTGCAGCGGATAGTCGCCGAAAACCTAGCCCAACTTTCCGGAGAGATACAGAAAGCGCGGATGATAATAGACGCGAAGGGCGCGGAGATCTGGGGCAAGTTCTCGCAGGACTCTTTGGTTGAACCGGCAGGTTTTGCCGGTCCGCTGGTTATAGGCACCCGCGGTTCCCGGCTTGCCCTGGCGCAGACGGACATTATCTGCGGGCTAATCCGGAACGAAGGCGTTGCGATAGAACAGAAGATCATAAAGACCAGCGGGGATATGTTTCCTGACGATTCCGCGGAGAAACTTATCGGCACGGACGGCAAGGGGCTTTTTGTAAAAGAAATAGAGCGGGATCTGCTTGACGGCGGCATAAAACTGGCTATGCATTCCCTGAAAGATCTGCCGGGCGAGTTGGCCGAAGGGCTGGTTATTGCGGCGTATTTGAAGCGCGAAGACCCGCGCGATGCTATTGTTACCCGCTCAGGCTGCAAATTAGCGGATCTGCCGCCCGGCGCAAGGATAGCCACCGGTTCGCTACGGCGGCGCTTCCAGATAGCGAAATTGAAGCCGGACGCCGTGTTCGCCCCCATGCGCGGAAATATGGACACCCGGCTGGCGAAATTGGATCGCGGGGACTGCGACGCGCTGGTAGTGGCCTATGCCGCGCTAAAACGCCTGGGTCTGGAAAAAAGGATAACCCAGATATTCACAGCGGACGAGATTGTTCCGGCTCCGGGGCAAGGCGTGATTGTGGTTGAGGCCGGCGCTTCGGACCTGCAGACGCTACGGCTGACCCGGCGGCTGGATCATTCCCGCACCCGGATTTGCGCGGAATGCGAACGCCTGTTCCTCGCGGCGCTGGGCGGCGGCTGCGCCACCCCGCTTGGAGCTTACGCTGAGATTACCGAAGAAGGTCTGCTGTTCAGGGTATTCTGGTCGGCTCCCGACGGGAGAAAGCGGCTTAATCTCGATACTTATGTGGATTGCTCCATGATGAGCGAATCCATTACCGGTCTGGCCGCCAGGATACAGCAGCTTGTTTAAGTCTGAATTCCGTTAAGGGGGATTTATGGAAAATGAAAAAATTCTGGTTTTACGGCTTGAACTGACCCAAAAGCGCTGTCTTTTCGCCCTGACTCTCGCTTTCCTTTGCTTCCACCCGCGGCCGCTGGGCTCGGAAACACATACGCTTACCACCTATTATCCGGCCCCTTACGGCGGTTATGTCGCTCTCCTGACCACCGGCGGTAGCGCTACAAGTCCTGTAGACACCCTGCTTGCCCGCGACGCGGGAAATGTGGGCATAGGAATGGGAACATCAACTCCGCAGGCAAAGCTGCATGTGCAGGGGGAAATACTGAGTGTGGTTGACGGCGTGAATTATTACATGATACCAAAAGGGGTGATTGTCATATGGTCGGGTTCTATTAGTGGTATTCCCTCTGGTTGGCAGTTGTGCGATGGAACAACCGGAACGCCTGATTTAAGGAGCAAATTCGTTTATGGGGCTGGAACTCTTTCCCCGGGTGCTACGGGGGGGAGTAAAACCCATGAACATAGCATAGACCCTCCTAGCACGAAAACGGATGACGCTTGGCCTCCTCCGGGAAGGGGATTTTGGCGGACAAGTGGTGGATATTGGCAAAACATCCACAGAGTTGACATCCCCGCTTTTGATTCAAAAACGGGGGGGGAATTGCCGCCTTATTATGCCTTGGCGTACATTATGAGAACATGAACAAGAAAGAGGAAAGAGGGATGGAAGAGCGAAAAGGCGGATGCCCGCTGGCAGTTGAGGGCTCGCAGAAGCTACTGCTGGAATTACTGGAGGCGCCAGTAGAATTATACTGCTGACCCACGGGGCCACGAAACGGCACAAAATAAATTCAGAAAAAGTGTATACCCTATAAGCGGAATGTAGATTATATAATCGACCTATGCAGAAAACCGGAATATTATGCGTTTGAAAAAAGAGGAAATAAATTTAATAGTCCGGAGCGTAAGGGCGCTGGATAACCGCGCCCGGATACTGCTTTTTGGCTCAAGAGTGGATGACGCCAAAAAAGGCGGCGACATAGACCTGTTGGTACTCTCAAAAAAACTGGATTACTCGGACGGGTTGACTATACGGCAAAAAATATTCCGGAAAATGGATGAGCAGCAAATACATCTGCTGATCCGCAAAGCCCCTGACGAACCCTTTTCCAGAATGGCTTATAGGGAAGGCATAGAATTATGACAAAAGAACTCCTAAGACTTCTCAAACTTGAGATCGCCGCCCTTGAAACGGCGGCTGAAAGCCTGGCTTACTCACACAGAAAATGCGTCAAAACCGGCATAAAAAAAGATTACACACAGGCGGAACTTGAATCCTTTGAGGCTTTTACCAGCCGTTTTGCCAGAGTGAGCGATATTCTCATCCAGAAGGTCTTCAGGCTTATTGACAAAATCGAACTTGAAGACGAAGGCACAGTGCGGGACAGGATTAACCGGGCGGAAAAGAAAGGCCTTATCCCGAGCGCCGGAATATTCGCGGAAATGAGGATTTTAAGGAATGATATCCCCCACGAATACCAAAGTGAAAACCTGAAAGCGATTTACAAAAAGACGCTGGAATTCTCCCCTCACCTGACAGCGGCGATAGCGAAGGTAAAAGATTATTGCAAAAGATTTGCCGTTCAGGTTTCTGACCGTTTACTTTAATTGTAAGTTAAATCCTTACAAGAAACCGTCACTTTCCCTACTGTACAGCGGGTTTGGCAATAGTGTAGAATAACAAACGTCTTGGTATCTATACTCTATAAACTGCGAGGTGGGAAATATGTTTGAACAAATGTTGATAATGCCGCACGTGTTATTCGGGTTGCTGGGAATAATTACAGCCGTTTGGGCGCTTGTAGAGGCGCTTAATGCAGGAGAAGCGAACAGATTCAGATTAAAAATCTCAGGCATTGCCACCAGTGTTTTCATGTGGCTCTCGTATCTGTTCGGAGGTTACTGGTATGTGACTTACTACAAAGCAGACAAGGCTGTTATCGTGAAAGGGCCTATGCCATGGGCTCACACTTTTGGAATGGAAGTAAAAGAGCATATTTTCTTCGTTCTGCTCCTGCTCAGTATGTATTTATCCGTTGTCATTTTCAATAACGACGTCTCAACAGACAAGAAAACCAGAAATCTGGTGGTACTTGTTTCGGTTCTTATTGTAACGCTTGGACTCGGGATGGAAGGTTTGGCTGATTTGGTAAACGCAGGAATCAAGCTGGGGTTTATGGGAGGGAAATAGAAATGGAAAAAATTATTTATGAGAAATATACCGCAGGTTTCGGTCTGGCATTGTTTCTAACCGGTATCCTCAATGCTCTTATGCTTCTGGCAAAGGATACCACCCCGCCCGTTATGGCCTGGATGAAAGCGGCTACAGGTCATCATTGGATAACCCACGGAGTTATTGTCATAGCGTTTTTTGGCGTGTCGGGCATTATCCTTTCAAAGTTCAAGCTTGGAGAAAAACTAAAATTAGATACCGACAGGATATTTACGCTTACCTGGGCGGGTGTTGTAACAAGCGTTTTAATTACCGTGGTTTTTTATGCGGCATTTTACCGCGCCTGAACGGCGATTTTTAAGATTCGGAATATGACCGAGAAAATACTGATCGTGGACGATACGATTGACATAGTCAATGCCTTGCAGCTTGTACTGGAGGGGAATGACTATCAGGTTTCCGCCTGTTACAGCGGCCAGGAAGCGTTGGAGATGGTTTCCAGGGAAAAACCCGATATCATCCTGCTTGACATCACGATGCCGGGCCTGAGCGGCTTTGAAGTATGTGAAAAACTGAAACAAGACGAGAGCGCCAGGGATATTCCCGTAATCATGCTTAGCGCGCTTAAAGAACCGGAAGATAAAGTGCGGGGGCTGGATTGCGGCGCCGCTGATTTTATAACCAAACCCTGCAGGGAGATAGAATTACTGGCGCGAGTACGGGCGCATCTCAGAGGCAAGCGATTGCACGATGAGCTGAAGAAAAACTATGAGGAACTTGAAAAACTGGGAACGCTTAAAGATGAGGAGATGGCGCCTCCGTCGCAAACACTGATCGTATGGAACAGGGTATTTGTTCCCTTGGGTTTGGCGTTAGGTTTCTCGCTGGTTTTCGTGCTGTTCAGATATATCGTATTCAAAGGCGTTCCTATCTCTTACATGCCGGCCTATGTGTTCAATAAGGCCCTGGCGATTTCCTCGGTTTTACTCATGTGTTCAAGCTATGTTATCGGTCCTCTGGCCAGGTTGAACCCGTCAAAATTCGGGAGATATCGTTTTTGGAGAAAATCCCTGGGACTTACAGGGCTCGGACTTCTGCTGTGTCATGTTTGTCTGGCAGTAGTAACACTGTCTCCCGAGTATCATCCGGCAGTCTTTGAAAAAGACGGCGCTTCCGTCGGGACATGGGGGATTTCATTGGCGCTGGCTACGCTGGCCACCATACACCTGATCTTTATAGGCATAATCTCCCTTCAATCAGTCAGCCGGGATATGACCATGAAACAATGGTTGCAAATTCAGCGTAGCGGATTGGCGGCGTTGGCTTTGGCCTTCGGACATCTAGGTTTTCTCGGTTATAAAAACTGGTTTGATGCGGCTAAATGGTACGGCGGCATGATGCCTTCAACCATGCTGGCTTCTTTGGTAATTATCGGCACTTTCTCGTTTCGCGCTTATGTGAGAATACGAATGTGGACACGTACGCCTTAGGTAGCGCCTGCGCAGAGCTTGCCTAAAATCAATGCGGCCACTGCTTCTTGACTGTATTTTGACTGTGAAAAAACCGGTATTATGTGTCTGTGTGGGTGTCGGAGAATGTCGGTTGGGTCTTAGGAGCCTGAGCAATTCTGTTGAAATTACGGAGGTAACTATGAAACTAAAAAAAATGGGCTGGATAACGAAAAGTACAGCTGTGAAGCGGCTACTGGCGATTGCCGGCATCCTGTCATTCGCGTCGGCGGCCGGCGTTTACGCGGCTGAAACAAAAATTGAAGGAGTACTGTTCGGTAATTACAGCCTTTACACTTCGCAGTATAAAACCGCCAATGCTCTTGCCTACGACTATAATGCGTTTGACATAGGCCGCATTTATGTCACAGCGGGTACCAAGTACTCTCCCAATGTCACCTCAAAAATAGTGCTGGAAGGCGCCACCACCACAGCGGGAAACGCGATTTTTCTTAAGAGCGCTTTCCTCCAGTGGAAAAATGATACCGGCTCTCTTACTGTTGAGGGAGGTATGCCCGCAACTCTTTGGAACGGCGTTGAGGAAGCTGCCTGGAAATATAGATTTGTGGAAAAAGTCCAGGCGGACCTGGAGGGAGTGCTCCAATCCGCCGACAAAGGCGTTAAAGTCATATACAAGCTCCCGAAAGATTATGGTTCGGCGGAAGCCATGCTGACCAACGGAGAAGGTTACAAAGCTCTTGAGAACACGGATTACAAAGGCAGGGGCAAAGACGGGCAGGTAAAGCTGGTTATGACTCCGTTTCAGAGCTTCAGGGAATTTTCCGTTTCCGGTCATTATCTCGGCGCGGTCGGTCTCTCCCGTACCCGGGAGCGGCTTGTCGGGGGCATAACTTACCAGGGAAAGAAATTCTCTCTTAGCGCTTCAGCGTTCAAGGCTGTGGATTTTTACTCCCCTTCCACCACTTCTTCCGCCACCGTAAAATCGGGATATTCGGTTTACGGGAACCTGCCTCTCGCCAAAAGCCTGAGCTTCTTCTCAAGGCTGGATGTCGTAGACAACAGTCTTGTTGTAACAAAGAACTACGATAAAAAAACACTGCTCCTTGCCGGCATCGCTTATGAACTGGCGAAGGACGTGAAGGTGGCGCTGACTGAGCGCCGGTCAACCCAGGGACAGGCAACCGTCAGGCGCAGAGACCAGAATATAGTATCGCTTGACCTGTACGCTAAATTCTAGTTTGTCTTGACAGACAAACCCCTCACCCCAGCCCCTCTCCCATGAGGTAGAGGGGTGGGAGTGTGGGAGTGAGGTAGAGGAGGGGGGCGGTGTTCCTGTGGATATATAACCAACAGGCTGGCTTGTTTCTAGGATTCAGAAGGAGGAAGTTTATGAAGACACGGCGTGAATTTTTGAAGGCCGTTCCGGATGTGCTCCTGGCGGCTGCCGGTTTAACGGCGCTGGCTAAGGTCGCCGCCAATGCCGCCGGCGCGGGCGGCAAGGAAGCGTCCGACACGATGAACCGCATGATGACGGATATAAAGCGGGCCATGGCCAAACCGGCGGATCAGCGCCGTTGGGCAATGGGCATAGACCTGCGCAAATGTATCGGTTGCGAGGCGTGCACCGTGGCTTGCCGCTCGGAGAACAAAACCGGACCCGGGGTTTCCTACCGGCCTGTGCTTGTTGAAACGGAAGGCATTTTCCCCGAAGTCAAGCGTACTTTCACGCCGAGGCCCTGTATGCACTGCGAAAAACCGGCCTGCCTTGCGGCCTGCCCTGTGGGGGCCATTAAGAAAACGCCCGATGGTATTGTTTACATCAATTATGCCGCCTGCAAGGGCGCCAGAGCCTGCATCCCGGCCTGCCCTTACGGCGTGCCTCTTTTCGACGACGGCGGTTATTTCACGGACGACACTCCCGCCGTGCAGGCTTATGAGAAGGGCGCGGCCTATGAGATGGGCGAAAAACTGGAGCGCATTAAAGGGAAAGCGCCTATGGGCCGCGCGCGCAAATGCCATTATTGCTTCCACCGCCTACAGTCGGGCGCTCTCCCGGCCTGCGCCACCACTTGTATCGGTCATGCAACCTACTTCGGCGACCTTAATGACGTGAAGAGTCTTGTCTTTGAGCTTTCCGAATCATCGCGCATGCGCCGTCTTAAGGAGTCGGACGGCACGAAGCCGACCACGTTCTACCTGGTCTAGGACTTCCGGGGGCCTAGCCCCTGCTGCGGCACCTATACGAGCAATGGAGAATTACTATGGATGAGAAAAAAACTGTTCCCTTTGGCTGCACCCGCAAGAAATTTCTGCAGAGCGCGGCTTTCCTGGGCGGCAGCGCAATGCTGTCGCCGGTGTTTGAGAGGGCGAGTGGCTTAATAGGCGAGGCTTCCGCCGCAGAACTGCCAAATTATGAGTTGAACAATGCCGCTAATTACATCACCTCGGTGTGCCTGCAATGCAATACCGGCTGCGGCATCAAGGCGAAAATAGTTGACGGAGTGGTGGTGAAGATAGACGGCAATCCCTACAGCCCGTGGACCATGTTCCCGCATACCAATTACGAAACGCCCCTTCTGCAAACGCAAAAAGTGGACGGCGCCATATGCGCAAAGGGTCAGTCCGGCCTGCAGACCGCTTATGACCCTTACAGGATAACCAAGGTTCTGAAGCGCATTGGTAAGCGCGGCGAGAATAAGTGGGCTACCATACCCTTTGACAAGGCTGTCGACGAAATAGTGGAAGGCGGGCTTCTGTTTAAGTACGTTCCGGGCGAGGAAAACCGTCAGGTAGAGGGCTTGCGCAGCCTTTATGCGATGAAGGACCCGGGCTTGGCTAAGTTTATTGCCGCCGACGCTAAGCTGGTGGGCAAGAAGAAGATGAAGCCCGAAGAGTTCAAAAAGAAATGGGCCGAACATCTGCATACCCTGATCGATCCCGACAAGCCGGACCTGGGCCCGAAGAACAACCAGTTCGCATTCGTCTGGGGCCGCCTGAAAGGCGGGCGCGGCGATATGATAAAGCGCTTTGTCGGCGACTCGTTCGGCTCCGTCAACGCCCACGGGCACACCACCGTCTGCCAGGGCTCTTTATATTTCACCGGCAAAGCCATGAGCGAGCAGTGGGCCTACGACGAGAAGGACAACAAAGTCAAATGGAGCGGCGGCGACAAGTTTTTCTGGGAAGCGGATGATGCCAATGCTGAGTTTGTCATTTACGCCGGCGTCTCTCCGACAGAAGGCAATTACCTGAGCTATCGCACGCCCCGCATCATGGACGGGCTGGCCTCGGGCCGGCTTAAGTTCGCGGTCGTGGACCCGCGTTTTTCCACTCTGGCCAGTAAGGCCTGGAAGTGGGTCCCGGCCAAGCCGGGCAGCGAGGGCGCTTTGGCGCTCGGTCTGACCCGCTGGATCATAGAGAATAAGCGCTATGACGCCGTCTTCCTTTCCAACGCGAACAAGGCGGCCGCAGCGGCGGATAAGGAAAGCACCTGGTGCAACGCGTCCTGGCTTGTTAAAATCGATGAGAAAGGGCATCCCGGGCAATTTCTGCGCGCCTCGGAGATAGGCGTCGCACCGGAAAAACGGACCGGTGCCGGCGGCGACTATGAGTACGAAAGCATGGTAGTTATGAAAGGCTCAGCGGCCGCCGCCTGCGACCCTTATGACGAGAAGAAAGCCGTTGAGGGCGACCTTGAGTTCTTCGGAATAGTCAACGGCCAGCAGGTTAAGACGGCTTTCCTGCTGCTCAAGGAGAGCGCGCTGTCAAAAAACCCCGAGCAGTGGGCGGAGGCCTGCGGCGTGTCGGCTGCCGTGATCGAAGAGTTGGCCAGGGAATTCACCAGCCACGGCAAGAAGGCCGTCGCCGATATCCACCGCGGCGTTTCCCAGCATACCAACGGCTACTACAACAGCCACGCCATGTTCACGCTGAACCTGCTGGTCGGAAATTATGACCACAAGGGCGGATTGATCAAGGCCGGCACCTACGATTACATGGGGGCTAAAGCTAAAGGGCCGTTTGCTTTCGCGAACCTGCACACCGGCAAGCAGAGCCCGTTTGGCACGCCTCTTATCCGCAACGAGAAATACGAGGATTCCTCCCTCTTCTCCGGTTACCCCGCTAAAAGGCCCTGGTACCCGCTAGCCTCCGACATTTACCAGGAGATAGTGCCGTCCATGGGCGACGCCTATCCGTACCCGGTGAAGGCGATGATCCTCTATATGGGCAGCCCCGTATATGCATTGCCGGCAGGCCATAAGAACATAGAGGTCCTTAAGGACCCGGCGAAACTGCCGCTCTTCATTGCCTCGGATATCACTATCGGCGAGACATCGATGTACGCGGACTACATATTTCCCGACGTGTCATACCTTGAAAGATGGGAGTTCCACGGTTCGCACCCGACGATAGTGCAAAAAGTGCAGCCGGTGCGGCAGCCGGTCATCGCCCCGCTGGTGGAGACCGTGAAGGTGGCCGGACAGGAAATGCCCATCGGCCTTGAATCCATGCTGATCGCCATCGCGCTGAAACTGGGACTGTCCGGCTTCGGTAAATACGGTCTGGACGGAGTGGACTTTTTCCACCAGGACGACTACTACCTGCGGATGGTCGCCAACCTGGCCTTCGGCGAGAAATCGGACGGCTCCGGCGCGGTGCCCGATGCTTCCCCCGAAGAGATGGAACTGTTCCGCCAGGCGCGGCGGCATCTCCCGAAGAGCGTCTACGACGAGCAGCGCTGGAAGAAGATAGTAGGTCACGCGCTCTGGCCGAAAGTGGTGTATGTGCTTAACCGCGGCGGGCGCTTCTCCAATTCCTCCAAGGACTATGAAGGCGATCTGGTCATTAATAAATACGGCAAGCTTGCCAGCATGTACTGCGAGAAGACGGGCACGACCAAGGACTCTATGACCGGCAAGAAACTGCACGGCATAGCGACTTATGTCCCGGCCGGCCTGGACTGCCTGGGACGGCCGCTGGAAGACGGCGCTTACCCGCTGCAGCTGATAACCTACCGCCAGGCCCAGCATACGAAAAGCCGCACGGTCACGAACTACTGGCTACTGGACATTAAGCCCGATAATTCCTTCCAGATAAACCCGGCTGACGCGGGCGCGTCCGGTATTAAGGACGGGGATCTCGTCAAGATCGTATCAGCCAGCAACCCCGAAGGGGTGTGGCCGCTTACCGATAAGTGGACAAAACCCATGATTGGACGCGCGGAGCTGGATCCCGGCATGCGCCCCGGCGTGGTGGCGTTCAGCCTCGGTATGGGCCACTGGATGTGCGGTGCCGGCGACGTTATGGTGGACGGCAGGACGATCAAGGGCGATGAGCGCCGGAGCAGGGGCGTGCACGCCAATGCCGCCCTGCGCACGGACCCGCACCTGAAGAACACCTGCCTCACCGACTCTGTCGGCGCGAGCGCCGTGTTCTATGACACGCGCATACGGCTTGAAAAAGCCGCATGACGGTCTGCGGTTACCATATTAGGAGAAAATTAGTAACTACTCAGGTAGCCAGAAGTCAGAATTCAGGAGTCAGAATGAGGATGGCG
>CAZYFL010000031.1:0-13409 GCA_964646805.1 uncultured Elusimicrobiaceae bacterium
TCCGTCTCAAATCTGAGCCTTCAAATGGCCAGCTATTTGCGGGACACTACACTAGACCGCAAGCACAAACTGTTGGGACCTTTGCCACATCACCATGTCCTAAAATCTTGTCGCTGGCATCTTCATTCTGACTCCTGACTCCTGAATTCTGACTCCTGAATTCTGAATTCTATCTACCTGAGTAGTTACGATGGTTTAAAGAGTCTTGTCTTAGACAATCCTTATCGTAAAATCTTTCATCTGGTAAATAACAAGGCCGTCTACTATCAGGAAGCCGTCAGCGCGCAGCGTTTTACGCGCGTCGTCCGCGCCGGTTATATGGGCTTCCACGGTTACCAGTTTGTTTTTCCGTACGATCTGCCCGCGGTATAGCCACTGGTGTTTTTCGTTCAACGCCATCGCTTCAAAACGGGAGTCCGCCGGCAGGTTTTCCCACCTGCGGCCCGCGGCGATCTTCATAAGGTTTATAAAAGACTCCAGGCCCAGCGAGCCGGGGCAGACGGGGTCCTGATAAAAATGCGCCTTGAAAAACCATTCGTCAGGGTTGACCTTTTTTATGCCGCGTATGAATCCCTCTTTTTTCGGCCCGCCGCAGGGAATATAGGTTTCCACGGAGTCCAGCATTATCAGTTTTTCGTCCGGGAGTCCCGGCACGGTGGAAAGCGGGAACCGCTCGCCAGCCGCGGCTTCAGCCGCCGTAGGGACGTAACTGACGGCTTCGCGCACACCCAGTTGCCCGGCCAGCGATTTTTTGGAGAAAAAGCCGAACTGCGTGTTGCCTTTGTAAACCGTGGCGCGTCCGCACAGGACTTCCAGATCGTAATCCTGTATTATCATCCCGCCGGACTGCGACACTTTGGTAATCTTAACTTTAGTGGTCAGTACGCCGGCATCGGGGAAAACCCCGGCGTATTGAGTGGCCGTGCCGCCCAGGTTCCTGAAAGACAGGTCAGTGGGACTGGTCAGCGCGCTGCCCAGATAGGCCGCCAGCCACCCGCAGGGCTGCAACGCCACTTCCAGCAGCACGGCGAAAGGCATGGATTTCTGGCCGCCGGATTTAAAGTACCATTCATCAGCCGGGACGTCGTATTCGGCTTCTATACTGCCGCCCGCGGCAAGTTCCCATTGGCGGCAGTCTTCAATTTTCACTATGCGGTCCAGGAATTTATAGGGGGCGCCTGGAAGTCTGGCTATTACCCGCCCGGAATCGAAAACTTTGTATTTTTCACCGAAGGCCTCGGAAGGTTTGCCGATAGCGAAGGCAGTTATGCTGTCGTTATCAAAAATCGCTTTTTTATCCCGAATCCTGCCTGCAGGATTCCTCATAGATGCCCAAAGGCGTTCAATCTCCTGCCTAGTGGTGCCGCCCATCCTTATGGACATATCGTGTATGCGTATGATGCGCTTGCCGTCCGCGTACATAAAAGCGTCAGCAATGGCGTAAGGCCGGTCATCAGCCTGGTAGCCGATTTCTTTTATGATAATTTCATAAACCGCTTTTTTTGTCGTGGGCAGCACCTGACCGCGGCATTCCAGCCGACTGGTAACGCCCGGCACCGGCTCATACCAGCAACTCTCGGCCTCGGCCACCCACCCCAGGCGCAGAAGGAAAATGCGGAAGGTGTGCAGGCAGCATTCATACATCAGCGTGCCCGGCATTACATGGTCGTCTGTGAAATGGCAGGCCAAATGCCAATCATCAGTGTGTATGTCCGTCTCTCCCCGTATGCTGCCCAGCCCGTAGCGTCCGCCGCGCGGGGAAAGTTCAAGCACGCGGTCTACAAGCTTCATCCTGCCGGACGGCAATCCGATAGGGGTTGTTAAAGGAAGGCGCTCAAAAGCCGGGCCGAAGCATTGCGCGTACCGACCCTCGCGAAGGGCCGATACTTCTGCGTCGTTGTAGGATTCGGCGGCTTCGCCTAAAGGCGCAGGGGTTTTCCAGCCCGCCGTGGTTGTGCCGGGAGCCGGGACGGTTTCCTCGTCGGTCAACACAACGCCTTTGCCCTTCGCCAGCTCTTCTGCCGTAAAGAACCCGGCGCAACCCTTTTTCATGCTGAGCAGCGGCCTGCCGTCCACGGCGCTTTCGTAATTGAAGAAGAAAAGCCAGATGTCGCCGTGCATGGCGAAACGCTCAATGTTAATATCGTAACGGATGACAGCTCCGGGGCGGGGCAGGCTCTGGTGGAAAGTTACCTCGGCATCGAGCAGGCGGTAAACTGCCTTGCCAAGTGTGCGGCTGTCTATGCCAAGATAGCCGCATAAAAATAAATCCGCCTGTCCCGCCTCTACGGCGATGCAGGTGGGGATGCGGCCGCAGTCTAGGTACCAGGCCCCCGGGGTAACATTGTGCTCCGTAATCACGTTGCCGGAGGTTAAAGATCCGGCTTCCCCGCGTACGCTGAGAATCCTGTCCACCAGCATGAGCGGCTCGTCCGGCAGGCGCACCCGCGTGGGGTAAGTGTCCGCGGCGGCGAATTGAGTGCCCAGGACTTTAGAGATAGAACCCACGGCAAATTCAAGGCATTGTTCGCGGGTCATGAAAACGGCGGGGGCCGCGGGGGATGAAGGGGATATTTTCCCCTGTTCTCCGCCCAGGGCTTTCAAAAGTGTGTTCTGGAAGGTTATGTTCTTAGACTGCATTTCCGTGAAATTGTTTGACAGCCGCAGGAAAACATCATGAGCTTTGGTTTTGGCTGCTGTGGCTGCTGCAAAGTTTTGAAGGTAAACCGGGGCTTGGGGAAAGGATGAAGGATAATTGCCGGCAACCGGTAATCGGTAAGCAGTAACCGGTAACTGCTCATAGGTTTCTTTTCCCTCTTGACCGGCAACTGGATGCTGGATACCTGTTATTTTCTCCGCCTGACCGGTAACTGGTAACCGGTTACCGGATACGTTCTCCCTGGCGGCATGGATTTCGGCGGCGGCAACCCAGGTTTTTCCCGGTTGCCACTCCACCTTTACCGGCGGCGGCACAGACATGGAGGCGTACACCATGGGTTTTGTCGCAGTGGCCGGCTGGTGGGCCGCCGCGAGGGACTCACGTCCGTAGAGCGCGCTCAAATCCACAGGGGATCTCTCGGTCATAAGCCTGGCAAGCAGGCGTAAAACTGTGCCGGTCCCATCCTGGTTTTTTACGCAGGCGGATTTAGCCAGATGCGGCTGGGCGCCGAGTATCTTGTCTATCATCCTCGTGCAGGAAGCCTGCGGGCCGAGTTCCACAAAAATCCTGGCGCCGTCTTCATAAGCGCGGCGCACCAGCGAGGGAAAATCAAGGCTGTGTATGGCTTGCGCCACTATTGAATCGGCCGCGCTTTCCCGTGTGACAACATAGGATTTTTTCCAGGCGCCGCTGTAAAAGCGCACCCCCGAAGGGGGGGTTGTGGGGAACAGGTGCAGGTCCCGGTACTTTTCTTCCACCAGCCTGGCAGCCGCGAAATGCACCGTGGACACGCCCTGGAGCGGCAGAAATACGCAACCGAGTCCTTCCACCAGGGAGTTGACCGCTTTCCGGTAACCGCCCACAACGCACTCAAGCGGCGCGTTTATGATCAGCAACGCCGCGCGCTCCGCGCCCTTTAAAGCCATCCGGACATTTTCCGCGGGCCGGTCTATTACGCCCAGCACCCAGTCCACTTTTTCGTCCTTGGGCATGTTCCAGAAGCGCCGGGCCACGTCGCAGGGCCCGGCGAGGTCGCTTACAAAAAGGCTGGACTCGTTGATGCGGCGCAGCATCTCGTCGCGGGCTGTCCAGGTCCGCGTCGCGAAAAGCCCCGCCGTTTCGCCCAGGCTGTAGCCTATTATGTAAGCGGGTTCCACGCCCAGCGAGCGTATCAGGTCGCTGAGCGCCGCACCGTGGGCCACCGAGCCAAAGATCATGGACTTATAATCGTCTACAATCTCCCGCTCCGTTTCCTCCTGCCAGCCGGCATCCCACAACAATCGCCAGGGTACAAAATAATTGGGCGCCAACTGGCTGCGCAGGTAGCCGTTCTCGGTATCCAGGCGGCGGGGGATTTCAGGCCACTGGGTCCACAGTTCCCTGCCCATGCCGATATACTGGTTGCCGGACCCCGGGAAAACAAAAGCGGTATTCTCCCGCCTCGCCTGCCCGGAGGGCGAGTAAAATATCCTGTCGCGGAAAAACGGCTTATCAGGGTCGGCGCGCAGGCCGGCTTCGGCGGAATTGGAAAGCGAGACCAGTTCTTCCGGGTCGCGCGCCAGCAGGACGCAGGCGCGTTTTTTTCCCGGCCGCGCGCCGGTATGGGCAAGCCAGCCGCGGGCAAGTTTTTCAATATTCTCCCCCGGCTCCCGTCGGACCAGCCAGGAGCGCAACTCTCCCAGGCCGGCCAGGATGCCGGCGCAATCGTCGTCCTCTACGGCAAACAGCGCCTCGCTGCGCGCGCCCAGCGGCTGGCGGCGTTCCATGTCCGTCAGCTCGTTGTCTATGGAAATATCAAGGCCCTCCAGAACGACATGGCCGCAGTTGCCGTCAATGCCCAGGGCGCTTACCCCGGCCCTGCGCGGGCCTTCCGCCCGGTTGCGCAGCCAGTATTGCGGCTGCAGCGGGATATGGAATCTTTTTTTCGCCCGGGCCAGCTCCGTCAGCGGAGAAATTTTTATCAGGGGCGGCAGGATCTCCTGGTAAAGGGCGAGGGCGGTTTTTACTACCCCTGCCAGGCCGCAGGCGGCGCCCGTGTGGCCTATTACCGGTTTAACCGCGCCAATGGCGCACGGGAATTGCGCGGCGGAGACGCCGTAAAAATCCGTCAGCGCTTCCGCTTCCACCGCGTCTTCCTCCGGGGTTCCGCTGCCGTGGGTTTCCAGGTAGCCGATGGTGGACGGGTCAACCTGCGCTTCCCCGTAAGCCTCGCGCAGCGCGGAGACGTAGGCTTGGGTGGTGGGCACGGTTTTATCAACGCCGCCTCCGGAGGCGAACCCGAGCCCCTTTATGACGGCGTAAACCCGGTTGCCGTCGCGAATGGCGTCGTCCAGGCGCCTTAAAATAAGGGCGGCGGCGCCTTCGCCCGGGGTTGTTCCGGCGGCGTAAACGTCGAATGGGCGCGTCTGCGCGGCGTATGGCCTGGCTGAATCAGCGGCGGCTAAGGCGCGCGGGTCCCCGTCTATGGAAACCGCGCCTATTATTGCCGTATCCAATTCTCCGGCGCGAAGCGCGCGGACTCCGGCCTCCAGCGCGCGCAAGCCGGAAGTCTCCTCGCTGGAAATAGTAAAGCTGGGACCTCCGACGTGAAATTCCCTCGCGATGCGGCTTGCCGTTATGCCGCCCAACGCGCCCATGGTGCGGTTCGCCGATAAGGCAGGGCCGGCAGTCTCGCGCAGCCCGGCCAGAAAATCTTTTTCCTCTTTTTCGGAAAGATTCCAGCCGCGCTCTGCGGCGTACCGGCGCGCGGTTTCAGACAAAGACCAGCGGAAATGGAAATTGGCGGTGTTTGAGTCCAGGCCGAGCCCGATAAAAACCCCGGCGTTTTTGAGACCATTTTCACCGGGGCCGGCATCGGCTATGGCCTTTGCCGCCACTTCCAGCATAAGCAGCTGCTGGGGCAGCATTTCCTCCAGTTCTTTGGGAGGTATCCTGTAGGCATCGGCGGCTGCGCCTACCTCGCGCAGGTAAAAGCCTTTTTTGTTTTCTCCGGTCAGGCCGCGGCGGCGCTCTTCGGGCAGTTCGGCAGGGAGCGCGCCTGCGCCGCCCAAAACAGCCTCCTGGAATTGCCTCAAGCCCCCCAGGGCGCCGAAGCGCGCTTCCATGCCCACGATCGCCACCGGCGCGGGAACCGCCGGACCGGTTTTTGCCGCAGCCAGACGGGCAGCCGGGAAAAAGGCGCCGCCGTATTCCTCCACCAGCACGTGCGCATTTATGCCGCCGAAACCGAACGCGCTTACAGCGGCGCGGCGCGGGGTTTTGCCGTCGCGGGCCGCCCAATCCCCGCATCCGCTTTGCACGCGGAAAGGGCTGCCGGCAAGTTTTATTTTAGGGCCGGGTTTTGAAAAATTCGCGGTGGGCGGCAGGCTTTTATTCTGGAAAGCGAGCAGGACTTTCATCATCCCTGCGGCGCCGGCTGCAGTCAGCAGGTGGCCGATGTTGGATTTTACCGAGCCCAGCGCGCATTGGCCGGCGCTCCAGCCGCGTTCGCCCCAGAGGGTTTTCAGGCTTTCCACTTCAACCGGGTCGCCGGTGGGTGTGCCGGTGGCGTGGCACTCTATAAAATCCACCTGTGAAGGGGAGAGACGCGCCTGGCGGTATGCCGCGCGCATGGCATATAACTGGCCAGCGGTGTTCGGGGCCAGCAGACTGCCGCCTATATCGTTGGAAAGTCCTATGCCGGTTATGACGCCGTAAATCTTGTCGCCGTCGCGCACCGCGTCGGCAAGGCGCTTAAGGATGAACATCCCGGCGCCCTCGCCAACCACCAGCCCATCGGCGGCGGCGTCAAAAGGGGACGGCAGCCCCGAAGGGGAGAGGGCGCGCAACTGGGAAAAACCCATCTGGGTGTAAAGGCTTGCCGGGCGGGAGATCCCGCCGGTAAGCATGGCATCGGCGCGCCCGGCCCTTAAAGCGTCGACAGCCAGTTTTATGGCGTAGAGCGAAGAGGCGCAGGCGGCATCCAGGGTGAAGCTGCCACCTGAAAAACCGAACGCGCGGGCGATGACCCCGCCGGGCAGACCTGCGACGCAGCGGTTCAGGGGGTCGGTTCTGGCTGTTAAGGCAGTAAGGCTTTTCCCGAAAACCGCGGCTTCAAACGCCGGAAGCAGCGTCTCCCGGGATAAGGCAGACGCGGCGTCTGTTGGGAGGACGATATTTCCGATTATAACCCCGGTGCGGGCGCGGTTTATAGTTTTATGCTGCGCGTCAAAGAAAGCCTGTTTGGCGGCGTGCAGGGCCAGGTGGAAAACAGGATCAAGCCGTTCAATAAAACTTTCCCGCAGATCCAGCCCGGACGGATCCAGTTTGAAATTCTCTACGAAACAGGCCTTGAGCGAATAGACTTTGTCCGGCGCGCCCTTTTGCGGATCAAAGACTTCCTTGCCGGGGAGGATCCAGCGGCCAGGCGGCACGTCCTTTGCCGAACATGCGCCTTCGGAAATATTTTTCCAGAAACGCGGCAAATCCGGAGCGCCAGGGAATATCCCTCCGATGCCGACTACGGCTATGGGTTGCTGTTCGTTCATCTTTAGGATGTAACTACCAGGTAGACAGAATTCAGGAGTCAGAATTCAGAATAGCCTGCCAATAAGCCTCCAACAGCTAAACCGCAAGCACAAACTGCTGGGACCTTTGCCACGCTGCCAGGTCATCAAATCTTGTCGCTGGCATCTTCATTCTGACTCCTGAATTCTGGATTCTATCTACCTAAGTAGTTACCTTTTCCCTGACTCGTCCTACACTTTGCGCATAGCCCCCGTCAGCGATTTGTTCAGGAAAGCCGCGTTAAGGGATTTGTCAACGGTACATTCATAACCCTCCATACGGGCCACAAGTATTCCTTTGCCGTCTATAAAATCAATATCGGCAATGGAACTGTGTTCGGTCCAGCGCGCCACGCGGGCGATTACCCGCACGCCGTTGGAGGGAAAGGCGCTGAACTGCCGGTAAGCCGCGGCGGAGTTCGGCAGGGAGCAGGCTCCGGAATTTTCAAAAGTCCAGAGTATCATGGCCTGGAAAGCGGCATCCAGGGCGGCGGGGTCCGCCAGCCACCGGTCACGCAGCGGGCGCCGCAGCCATGACCCCGGCGGCAGGGCGGCGGCGGCATCAAGCGCTATTCCCTTTTCCGAAACGCCGGCCACGGAGCGGATAAAGCGCATATCCTCGCCGTGGAAAAGAATCTCGCAGTAAGCCCGCTCCATGGAGCGGGGATACGGCTTAAGCGCAAACTCCGGCAGGGGGATTCCTGGTTGCGGCAGACTTGCAACCAGGATTATTTCAGCGCCGGCGTGAAGTTCGCCGCCGGGGCCATACAGTTCCACCGGCGCCGCAAAAAAACCCTCTTTCTTCGCGGCTTTTCCGGCTATTGCGGACACCTTGTAAGCCGCGCCGTCAAGGATGATGCCTTTATATATTTTCAGATTATCAAACCCGTGGAAGAGCAGGCCGGGGTTGCCGTGCAGCGCGCCGTGTGCCAGCCACTCGGTGATGATAGCGGCGGGCACGACAGCTTTCCCGTTGATAACGTGTGAGCGCAGAAAAGGATAATCCTCTATTGAAATCGTAATCTCAAAAGCCGGAGCGGCGACATGGGAAAAGGATGAAGGCCGAAGGCTGAAGGCTGAAGGGGCGGCGGGGGAAAAAACGGCCGGCACGGTCGTGGGACGTCCGGTTTCCACAATTTTCCCGGACCGCGCGACAACGACAACCTCCACGGCATCGTTGTTTGAGGCGAGTTCATTTATAAAGAATTTCCCGCCGGACTCCAGCCCGATGACTCCCACGCCTTCTTTAGCGAACAGCGCTTTGAGGGCGTCGTTTACCATGCCGCCGTCCCAGGGTCCCCAGTTAAGCGACGCCACGCGACAGTCCGGCAGCCGGCGCGCGAGAAGGCGCGCTGTCTTGTTCAGGACTTCGTTGGCCATGGCGTAGTCGCACTGACCATTGCGTCCGAAACGCGCGGTGGAAGAGGAATAAAGGGCCAGCAGCTTAAGCTTAGGCAGGTCCAGCGCCGCGAGAATATTGCGCAACCCGGACACTTTAACGTCAAACACGGAGTTGAACTGTTCCGCCGTCTTGTCCAGGATGAGTTTGTCGGCCAGCGCTCCGGCGCCGTGTACGAGTCCGCGCAAAGGTCCCAGTTCTCTGGTGATTTTACCCACGATGCCGCTGACAGCCTGTTGGTCCCGTATGTCCACGGAAAAATAAACGGCGCGCGAGCCGGCGGCTTCAAAGCGGTTGAGTTGTGTCCGGATCTCGCGCGCGGCCATTATTTTCCGGCACTCTTCCCCGGCTGTTTTAGGCGTCATGCAGGGATTGCGGGAAAGAAGAGCCTTCTTTATATCGTTTTCCGAGAAGCATTCTGAAAGCCAGCTCTCCTCGGCTGCCGGCAGGGGGCTCCTGCCCAGGATAGCCAGGGTTGGGCCGCAAGCCGCCGCGAGCGCCGCCGCGGCTTCGGCCGTGATGCCGCGGGCGCCGCCGGTAATAAGCACAACGTCGCCTTTTTCAAGCGGCAGTTTTCCGCCTTTAATCTGCTCCGAGCGGCTCAGCAGTACGATCTTGCTGCCCGTTTCCGAAATTCCCATTTCTGCCGGGCCTTTGAAGAAAAGCTCATCCGCCACCGTCTGCGCCACCGACACGGTGTGTTGCCAGTCGGCGGCGGCGTCCAGCGCGCGGCAGGAAACTTCCGGCCATTCATGCGCCGCTGTTTTAGTCAGCCCGGCCAGCCCGCCAAAAACGGGGTCCTGCTCTGATTTTAAGCCCGAAATGCCGAAAGCGCCGTCCAGGCGCGAGACGGTCATCAGGCAGGCGCCGGAGTTTTTACCGGCCGCGCGCAGCGCGGGACCGGCAATCTGGGCGAGGCGGAAGGCTTTTTTCAGGAAGACCTCTGAATCTTCAGACCAGAAAGATTTCTGCGCCAGCTTTGCGGCGGGAGCGGTTATGATTAGCCCCGCCAAACCATCTTTCGGGGTAGGCCCGGTATTGTCTAATGAAACCTTCCGCGCCAGGCAGCCGCGTTCTATGAGATTTTTAACGATACTCCCGGCCAGTTCGGAGCCGTCATCCGTAACCCAGATGGGCAGTCCCTTGTCCAGCGCGACCTTTTCCCTGGCGGTGGGGGGGGTGAAATCCGCGGTTTTTAATATTTCCCTTATTATTTCGCTTTCCTCCAGAATCCGCTTCGGGGTGGGCGCGGGCTGCGAAGGATGAAGGGGCTGCGGAGGCGGTATGCCGGCCGAGAGGTAAGCCGTGACCTGGCGCAGGGTGCGGATGGATCCGAGCTGCTCCGGGGTAATACGGGGGGCGGAAGGCAGTTTTTCCTGCAGTTCCGAGAGAATGGCTACGCGCTTTATGGAATCTATGCCCAAATCAGATTCCATGTCCATGTCGGTGTTTAACGATTCAACAGGGTAACCGGTCTGGGAGGAGACAATCGCCAGCAGCGCCTGGGCGACATCCGGCTGCGAAGGTTGAAGGATTTGCGGTTGCGCGGGAGCCGGAGCCGGCTGAGAAACCGGCAACTGGCCGGCCGGCGCGCCGCTGAAAAGCTGCTGCTGCTGATCTACCAGCGCCTGGAAAGAGCGTTGGGCGGCTTCCTGCCCCTCAAGGAACCGGGCATGCAGCAAAGCCGTTTGCTCCTGTATTTTTTGAAGGGCGGCCATGCTTTCCTGCGCTATACGCAGGGCAGCGGAGGTAAAAGAGGGATGAGGGATGAGGGATGAGGGATGAGGGGACTGCGCGGGAAACGTCGATATTGCGTGCATTGCTTTTCCCTGAACTGGCGTCGGGCGGGGAGAACGGTAGTTGGCGCCGGTAAGTTTTACCGCCAGGCTGGAAACTTTCTTTTCCAGCGCGTCTTTGACCCCAGCCTCGCCGTTTTCCCAGGAGGCAAGGTCAAGGCGGCAACCGAGGGAGGCCAGGCGGGCCAGCGCGCGGGCGGCATCGGCGATGCCGGAGCGGTTGCCGGAAGAGGAATCAAGGGCGAAGGCGGTATGTTCCCGCCCTGCCAGTATGGAGGCCGCAAGCCCGGTAAGGCGCGAGCCGGGGCCCACCTCAAGGAATATCCGTAAACCGGAGGCGTGCATCTTTTCGATCATAGCCGTAAATTCCACCGGCGAAGCCAGTTGCGAGGACAGCAGTCCGCGCGACTTGTCGGCGGAATCAGGATACGCGTCCGCGGTTTTGTTGGCGTAAACCCTAGACTGCGATTTGTTGAATTTAACTTTTCCCAGCGCCGCCGAGAATTCCTTCTGCGCCCCGGCCACAAGGGGGCTGTGGAAAGCGGCGGAAACCTGAAGCGGAATATTTTTTATGGAGCGCTTCCTGAAACACCCGGCGGCCCGGTTTATCTCCTCCGTGCGCCCGGACAGCACGAACTGCGCCGGAGAGTTTTTGTTGGCCACTATAAGGTCCAGGTTTTCCTCTTTCATCGTCTTTTCTATATCGGCAAAAGGCGCATGCACCGCCAGCATTCCGCCCCGGTCCCCTTCGCCGCGCGCCATCAGGCTGCCCCGCAATTTTGACAGCGCGAACAGGGAGGGGGCGTCAAAAACCCCGGCTGCGCAAAGCGCCGTCAACTCGCCGTAACTGTGCCCGGCGAAAGCGTCGGGAGATAAACCGAAGCCCGACAATACCCGGTAAGCTCCCAGCGATGCCGCGCCCAGCGCGGGCTGCGCTATTCTCGTATCGCGCAGTTCGTCGGCCTGGAGCTGTCTCCCGGCGGGGGTAAAAACGGCCCTGGGGTAGATGAAATCGGACAGGCTCTTCTCACCGCCGAACTCTTTGTCAGCAGCGGAAAGAATGTCCAGCGCCACGGGAAAACGGCAGACTATGTCGCGCTGCATACAGGGGTACTGCGCCCCCTGCCCTGGAAACAATACCGCCAGCTTTTCAGTGGCTCCCGAAGAGAAGAAAAGGCCGTCCGGGGTTGTCCAGGCTTTACCGGTTTTTTGCGCATCCAGATTTAAGAGCGCCGAATCTATAAGCTTGTCCGCGTCCCGCCTGTCGCGCTCAAGGACAAAAGTCAGACGCGCGGCATCGGAGGCTTTGAAAGCCGCGCGCGAACGCATGGCTTTTACGCGTATTTCATTCCAACCGAGGCCTTTCCAGAATTTTAATTCCCGCTTCAGGGCTTCAGAGCCGGTCCCTGACAGCGCGGCTATCTGCACATCGCCGTCCCAATCAGGCCGCTGTTTTTCGGCGGAGTATTCTTCCAGTACCGCGTGGAAGTTTGCCCCTCCAAATCCCAGCGCGCTTACCGCCGCTCGGCGGGGGTGGTCTTTCCGTATCCAGGGGCGGAGTTCGGTGTTCAGGTAAAAAGGCGTAGTTCCGTCCGCCAGCTGCCTTAAAGGGGCGTCCACTTTTATGGTGGGGGGCAGGGTTTTATTATAAAGCGAGAGGGCCGCCTTGATGAGCCCGGCCGAACCCGCCGCAGCTTTTGTGTGGCCGATCATGGACTTGACCGAGCCGAGGGCGCACCATGCTCCCGCTTTCTTCCCTGAGCCGTAAACCCCGGCAAGGGCGTCCACTTCCACGCCGTCGCCGACGGTTGTTCCGGTGCCGTGGGCTTCAACAAGTTCTACGGTATCCGGCGACACTCCCGCGACGCTGTAGGCGTTGCGCAGCGCCCGTGTCTGGCCTTCCGCGCTGGGCGCGTAAATGGCCTTGCCTTTCCCGTCGGAAGAGGAACCTACGCCTTTAAGCACGGCATAAATTCTGTCGCCGTCTTTTATGGCGTCAGCCAGGCGCTTTAAGGTCATCATGCCCAGGCCTTCGCCCAGCGCGGTGCCGTCCGCAGAGGCATCGAAAGGCCTGGCATCGCCCGAAGCTGAAAGGGCGGGAGTTTTGCTGAAGCACATATACATAAAAATATCGTTGAAGCAGTCCACCCCTCCGGTGACCACCATGGAGGAGCGTCCTGAAGCAAGTTCCAGGGCTGCCATATGTACTGACGCGAGCGAGCTACCGCAGGCGGCATCTACGACGCAGTTGGTGCCGCCCAGGTTGAAGCGGTTGGCTATGCGGCCGGCCACCACGTTGCCCAGCAGGCCGGGGAAGGAACTTTCCTGCCAGGGGACATAGTCCTCCTGCATGCGGGAAATAATCGCCTCGGCATCCTCGCCGGCGATGCCGAATTCCGCCAGGGCTTTGCGCCACTTGGGGTGGCCGAGCCGCGCGCCCAGCGGGATAACAAGTTCAAGCGTTCCTGTAACACCGAGGATAACGCTGACCCGACTGCGGTCAAACTCGCGGTCTGAGCCGTAGCCCGCGTCGTCAAGCGCCATTTTGGCGGTCAGTAGGCCCAGGAGTTGGGCGCTGTCCGTGGCTTCCAGCGCGTTGGGAGCCAGGCCGAATTCCGACGGGTCAAAATCCACCGGCAACAGGAAGCCGCCTCTGCGCGCGTAGGTGCGGTCAGGGCTTTTCGGATTTTTGTCAAAATAATCTTCGGGCAGCCAATGCGAAGCCGGCACTTCGGTGATGGCGTCCACGCCGGTTTTAATATTAGCCCAGAACCGGCGCGCATTTTCCGCTTTAGGGAAAAGGCAGCCTATTCCCACAATGGCTATATTGTTGCGACAAAGAAGTTCTGCATCATCTGGCCAGCCGCTTTTGGCCTGCGCCTTTGCGCTGTTCGGCTTACAGGCCTGAAGGCCTGCGCGCCTCACATCGCTTCGGCTCGGCTCAAAATCGACAGGCCAGATGTCGCATAATTTCTTTGTCGCAACAATAGGCGACTGAACAGAATTGTCGT
>CAZYFL010000032.1:0-13162 GCA_964646805.1 uncultured Elusimicrobiaceae bacterium
TGCAGTTGCAACTTTCCGCCCGCATAGCGGGCGCCCTTCGGGAGGCATACACCTCCTCGGGCCTGGCGCGCATAGCGCTTGGCCCTCGGCCCGCTTCGCGGGGAATCCTGCAGAATTATTCTGTTCCCTTACTTCTCCAATGAGAATCACTCTGAACTGCAGGATTCAGGTTAACTTATTCCCCGCCGCTGCCTGTGAGGAGTTGTATTATTTTTGCGGCTATATCGCGCGCCGCGTACGGACGTGCATGCCCGGCAAGGCCGCGCGAGAGCAGCTCCAGCGCCTGCGGAGCCGCCAGATATTTCCTTATAAGCGGTGACAGCTGGTCCGGGGAGGCTGCCGTCTCAGCCAGCCTGTGCCGCCGCAGAAAACTTGTGTTTCGCTCTTCCTGGCCGGGCAGGGGCGAATAAATTATAAAAGGCTTTGCCAGGGCCATGGTTTCAGCCAGAGTAATGCCACCCGGCTTGCCAATCACCAAATCAGCCGCCGCGTAGTAGAGCGCCGGGGAGTCGGTGAAGTCAACGAAGCGTAAGAATTTCTTCGCGCCCGATTCTCTTTCGGCCTGACGGCAGAGTCTGCGGTTGCTGCCGCAAAGCACCACGGCCTGTATCCTGCCCAGCAGTGATTGTACGGACTGTGCCGCGGAGAAGAGGTCCCCGAGACCGCGGCTACCGCCTGTTATCAGCACGGTAAACAGGTTTGGCGCGAGGGCCAGCTCTTTCCGTGCGGCGGCTTTGGCTGGCTGGGGACCGATGAACTCCTTGCGCACGGGTATGCCGGTCAGGAAGATTTTTTCCGGCGGGACGCCTTTTCCCTTCAGCGCGGCAACCGCGCCTCTTTCAGGCGCGAAATACGCGTTTACTCCCTTTGGCGGCCAGTAGGCGTGGGCGCAGAAATCCGTGAGTACAGAAAAAAGCGGCATGCGCGCCAGCCCCCTAGCTTTTGTGATCAATACCGAGGAGAAGGCCTGCGTTGAGATTGCCGCGCGGATATTTTTTTTAATCAGCAGATCCGCCAGTTTCTGCGACAGGAACGGAAGTATGGATTCCCTTAAGGCGCTGGCGGCGAATGCCACGAAATCGTTGTCGTAGACATAATCCCACACGGAGGGGGTTTTGCTGAGCAACTGCAGGTAAGTCCCTGCTACGAAAGGCCCGAAGCCGGGATACACTTCTGAGAGATCCACGAAGACCGGCTCAATTATACTTGGCGGCAAAAATTCCGCCACGGCCCTGGCGGCCGCGTAATGCCCGGAGGGTTTGGCCCCGTAGATAAGCGCAACTTTTAACGGATATCCCGGCGCCGATGTTTCCATGAAAGAAATTACACCCGTTATTACGTCCTGAAGCGCAAAAGCGCTGTTATGTTGCTTATGCGGTCTTCAGTAGCGCGTCGGCCACCCTGCCTACCAGTTTTTCGGAGGGTTTGAGGGTTTTTTCTCCGGGCTTCCATTTTGCGGGGCAGACTTCTGCCGTGTTTTTGTAAGTGTGCGCGAAGGCCTTCATCTTGCGCACCAACTCCTCCATATTGCGCCCCACGCTGTTAAGGTTTACCTCGGCCCCGGCCAGTACGCCGTCCGGGTTTATTATAAAGGTGCCGCGGTAGGACAGGCCGGTTTTGTAGTCGTAGGCGCCCAGCGCCTGCGCCAGGCGGCCTCGCGCGTCGGAAGCCATGCGGTATTTAACATCCTTGATAAGGCGTTCCTGAGCCTGCCAGCCCATGTGGGTGAATTTCGTGTCCGTGCTGACTGAGAGCACTTCCGCTCCGAGCTTCTCAAGCTCTGCGTGTTTGTCCGCCAGATCCGCAAGCTCTGTCGGACAGACAAAGGTAAAGTCCGCCGGGTAAAACACCAGCACGGTCCACTTGCCTGCTTTAAGGGCGTCCTCCAGGCGGAACCGGCCGAATTTGCAAGAGGTCGGCTCAAAGGTTTCAAGCTCAAACCTCGCAACTTTGCTGCCTGTGGTTGTCACTTCTTTTTTCTCTTCGCACATGATATACTCTCCTTTTTGCCCGCCTTTTCCCCGCAGGTGGGGCAGACTCCGTAAAATTCCACACATACCGCCGCAAAATATTATTCAGTTGAACTTGCTTTATCGGGGCGGCGGGAATCGGACCCGCAGTCTCTCGCACCCCAAGCGAGCGCTCTACCATTGAGCCACGCCCCGGTAACGCATTCAAATGGGACTGCTGAAGCTCTATACTTCAAAGAGAACAGGCTTTCATTATAGCAAAAAAGGAAAGTAGGACGAGAAATCAGGGCGCGAAACACAATTCAGGCTAAAATTCCTTTATAAGCCGGCGCAGTTCTTTTCCGACGTCTTCAAGCAGGTCGCTTTTGGCGGAGGCTGTCGCCGCGGTGGTCTTTACCGCTTTCTTCAGGCGCTTTTTCGCGGCCAGCGTCTTGCGCGCCCCTTTCAGGGAATAGCCTTTTATAAAAACCAGCTCCTTAATTTCCAACAGCGTATCTATGTCGGCGCGGGTGTAGCGGCGGTGGCCGCTTGCCAGGCGCAGCGGCCGCAACAGCCGAAACTTCTGTTCCCAGTAACGTATGGTGTATTCCGGCACTTGCGCTTTTTGGGAAACTTCCTGCATTGTAAAATAAGTCTTTTCGGTCATTGCGGCTTGTCTAGCGTTGCGGTAAAGCTACATTCCTATAGTCAGCTTTTTTGAAGGTTTGAAGCGGATGCTCTTGCGCGGTCCCACCATCACGCGTTGGTTGGTTTTGGGATTGCGCATCTGGCGCGGCATGCGCTCTTTAACCCTGAAGGTTCCGAAATTGGAAATAACCACCTTCCGGTTCTCGCGCAGGGCTTCGCCCATTATCTCAAAAGTTTTGCAGACGGCCAGCCTGGCGTCTTTCTCCGTGATGAGATGCTTGGTGAGCTCCTGTATAAGGTCACATCTGTTCATTGTTTTCCTCCCCTTCCCCCTCCCGCTTCCCTTCGCCTTCGGCGCCTTCGTCGGAAGCGCGGCCCCGCAGCCCGCCGCCCAGCAGCCGGCCTATAATGTCGTTGGGTTTAAGATTTTTCAGGTCGTGCTTAAATTTCACCACTTCTTCTTCGGTTATGGGCTTGCTGAGCACCTGGGTCTTTCCAAAAACTTTTTCGTTTATAAAGATGGGGCAGCCGAAACGCACTGCCAGGGCTACCGCGTCCGACGGGCGCGAGTCGACCAGGCGCGGGTTGGCGCCGCCCGGCTCCACTATGCGCAGCTGCGAATAATAGGTGTTTTCCACTATGTCGGTTATGGTCACGCGGTTCACTGTCAGGCCCAGGGTCTTGATGACCGAGAATACCAGGTCGTGCGTCATGGGACGCGGCGAAGGGTAGCCGGAAAGCCTTATGGCTATGGCCTGCGCCTCCATGGGGCCTATCCAGATCGGCAGGATGCGGGTTCCTTCAGTCTCGTCCAAAAATATTATGGACTCCGTAAGACTGGTGGCTATGGAGTAAATGCGCACCTCAACTTCCGCGCCGGGGGTTTTTTCATCTGTCATTTGTTTTCTCTCCCCGGGCCGTCGGCGCCATGGTGTTTGAAAGAAAGCTCGGAGCCCTTAAGTATGCGGCGTATGTTTGCGAGGTGGGTATAAATGAGCAGGGCGCAGACGGTCAGCGCCAGCAGTGTGAACGGGCGCTGGCGTTCGTTAGCGAGGAAGCAGCACAGCGCCGGTAGCGCCACCGCGGCCGACATGGAGCCTATTGAGATATGGTGTGTTATGGCCACGGCTATGCCAAAAATCACAAAAGCCCCCGCAGTGGGAATTGGCAGCAGGGCCATGAAAACCCCGGCTGCGGTGGCCACGCCTTTGCCGCCGTGAAAACCAAGAAAGACAGTCCAGATATGGCCGGCTATGGCCAGCGCGCCGGCGGTTACCGGTATCCACCAGTGCCCCCTGCTGAAGCCGGCGGAGCCTTCGGCATAAAAAAAATGTATTGCCGCCATGGCCGGGGCGAAGCCTTTGAGGAAGTCCGCTGTAAAAGTCAGTATGCCGGGCCATTTGCCCAGCGTGCGGTAAACATTCGCGGTGCCCGGGTTTCCGGAGCCGTGCCGGCGTATGTCTATGCCCTTAAGCCGGCCTATTATGTATCCGGTAGGTATGCCGCCCAGCAGATAGCTTGCGGTAAAAAGCAGACCGATTTTAATATTGGTCACCATTTAGATTATATAAAAAGCCCTGTACCTTTAGCGCTACTCGCTTTCTTCTTCATCCGGGCGTAGTTCTCAGGGGTGGCTTTAAATCTAATCGTCACCCCTTCGGGCCCGTAGGCGGCTTCCTTAACCAGACAGGTAGAATAAATTTCTGCTATCAGCCCTTTTACGCCGGCCGGCAGGATAAGCTCATGATCTTCCCAGCGCCGGGTCAGGGCGCGCTCGCTAGCGGCCAGCAGGCCGCCCATGCCGGTCCCCGTAAGCGCTGAAACCAGCACAGGGCGCAGGCGCTCCGGCGCCCAGGCCGAAACCGAATGGTCTTTTACGGCATCAGTCTTGTTGAAGACGTTTATCACGGGGATGTCCTTTACCCCCAGTTCCTCAAGCGTGGCCGTGACGGCCTCGTGCTGCCGCTTCGCTTCGGGAGAGGAAAAGTCGTGCACATGCAGTATCAGGTCGCTGTAGAGTATTTCTTCAAGCGTTGCCCGGAAGGCGGCTACCAGGTCGTGCGGCAGCTTTTGTATGAAACCCACAGTGTCGGTAAAAAGCGCCCAGCCGCCGGCCGGCAGACGTACGCGCTTGGTGGCGGGGTCAAGCGTGGCGAACAGCTTGTCGTCGGCATAGATGTCGTGGCGGTTGCCGGTAAGGTAATTAAGAAGCGTGGATTTGCCCGCATTGGTGTAGCCCACAATGGAAACCTGGGGCATGGGCACGGAGTCGCGTTTGTTGCGCTGCGTGCGGCGCTCGCGCTTTATGCCTTCTATTTCCCGCTCCAGTTCCGTTATCTTGACGCGCAACGTGCGGCGCTCGTATTCTATCTGTTTTTCTCCGGAGCCGCGGCCGCCTATCATGCCGTGCTGCTGGTCCATGCCGCCGCCCTTGCCGGCCACCCGCGACAGCGCGTAGGAAAATCCCGCCAGCCGCGCCTGAAGCTTGCCCTCGCGGGTGCGGGCGCGCATGGCAAAAATCTCTATTATAAGGCGCGACCGGTCAGCCACGGTAACGCCAAGCGCGCTCTCAAGATTGCGCTGCTGGGCCGGGCCTAGTTCCTCATCAAAGATTACCGCGCCCGCGCCCATTTTCCTTACGAGGTTTTTAAGTTCTTCCACCTTGCCGGAGCCTATAAGGGTGGCCGGGTTCCAGGCCCGTAGGCGCACTCTTATTTTTTGCACCGGTTCAAGGCCTGCAGTTTCAGCCAGTCGCCAAAGTTCGTCCAGCGAGGCCGCGCCCGGGCGCTTCCTTTTAAGTTCTGCGGCTACCAGTATTACTTTCATGTATTCATTATCAGGGGCTTCCGGGTTTAGCAGCCAATCTCACCCTTCACACCTATCCAATGGAACCCCGGAAGCGTCTATTATTTTTTTAGCCAGGCCCGGGGGGTCGTAATCTTCAAATTTTTTAAGCTCCAGCAGGATGGCGTTGCGGTAACGGGCGAACCAGGTGTTCTGCCTTTTGGCGTAGGACATGGAAGCCGCCGTTATGGCCCGCACCGCCTCCGGCTTTGTAAGGCGGCCGGCCAGATAGTCCATCATCTGAGGGTAACCCAGCGCCTTAAGTCCGGGGCAGTCCTCTGCGTAGCCTTTTTCCAGCAGCGCCCTTGTCTCCCGCGCCCATTCGTCAAAGCGGGTGGCGGTGCGGCGTTTTACCCGCTCAGCGAGCAGGTCTTTCCGCCATTTTATAAAAACAAATTTACCCTCATGCGCGGGGAGGGCGTTGAAGAACCTGCCGGACCATAGCTGGGATACCGGTCTGCCGGCCAGGCGGGTTATTTCTATCGCGCGCATTACCCGCTGTATATTACCCGGGGGTATGCGCAGCGCCGCCTCCGGGTCTATAGAGGCCAGTTCGGTGTGCAGAGCTTTCCGCCCGCTGGTTTGCGCAAGCGTCGCCAGCTTTTCGCGCATGGCGGGATCCGCCGGCGGCAACTCGTCCAGACCGTTCCAGAAGGCCTGTATATACATACCGGTTCCTCCGGTCATTACGGGGACCTTGCCGCGGGCTTGCAATTCATGGATAAGCCTTTTTGCTTCTTTTACGAAAGAACCCGCGTCATAAGCGGCGCGGGGGTCAAGCGTATCAACCAGGTGGTAGGGCACACCTTCCACCAGATAGGCCCGGCCGGTCGGAGTCTCCGTCCAAGTTCCATGCGGTTTGGCTGTGCCCGCTTCAAGGAATTTGTAGGTCTGCTTTGAATCGGCGGAGATTATTTCCCCGCCAAGGCGGCGGGCCAGCTCAAGGGCTATCTCTGTTTTGCCGGAGGCGTTTGCCCCCATCATGGTTATAGGTTTAAGGGATTGCAGGGACATCTACCACTCGTTCTTCCTACTTCTTCTTAAATAGAGAATCATCTTTCTGCGGTTTGTTGCACAGGCCGTGGGCCCGGCAGGTTTCTACGCAGACTTCCGGCAGCTTCAGCGCGGTGCGCGTGTCGCAGTCGGAATAATCTTCCGCCATCTCATTTATGCGTTTGCGGTCGTCGTGGCTGATGTGGGAAAAGGAAATGCCGTTCATGAAGACGCCGCCCTTTTCTTTTACCCAGGAGATCCTGCCGGTGATCGGCATCTCTTTTAGGCCGTTGAGCTTTAATATTATGTTGAGCTCCCTGGTGTGGGGAGGAGCCAGGAAGGTTATCAGGCGCATGCCGCCGGCGGACAGGTCCGCGAGGATGCCCGGCTGGGGCACAGATTGCCCGTGGGTATTAGTGGTATAGAATTCAATCTCTACCGGTTCCAGTATGCCGTGGAGTATGGGCAGGCGGACATGCTGGCGTCTTTCCTGGAGAACCTTGCTGGTTTTTTTCATATGGGCCCCTTTCCGTTTAAAGTATTTTTTTCGGCCCCGGTCACCAGAACTTTGGCAATCTTCCCGGGCGTCCCGCCGGCCTTCACTCTCACGGCAAAATTTCCGGAGGCGCGGCCGTAGGTTTCGGTCTCAAAAAGAACTTCCTCTATTTTACCAATTCTTTCGTTTAAAATTACGCGGGAATTCATTTTGACGGCGGCCAGCAGTTTCTCAAGCCGGGCCTCTATTTCGGTTTCGCTTGTTGTAGCGGCCATTTCCGGCTGGGCCGTGCGCGGAGAATACTTGAAGCAGTAGGCCATGGAGAACCGGCCTTCTTCCACCAGTGACAGCGTGTTCTGGAAATCGTCCCCGGTTTCTCCGGGATAGCCCACTATAAAGTCGGTGGAGACGGCCAAGTCCGGCGCGGCCGCGCGCAAGCGTCCCAGCATGGCCAGGTATTGATAGCGGGTATAACCCCGGCGCATAAGTTTTAGTATCCGGTCCGAGCCGGACTGCGCCGGCAAATGCATATAGCGCGCCAGTTTCTTCTCCCGCGCAAGCAGGGCGGTAAAATCGTCATTGAAATAAAGAGGGTGCGGGCTCATAAAGCGCAGACGCTCAAGTCCGGGCAGGGCAAGGGCGTTTTCCAGGAGTTCGGAGAACGTGGTTTTGCCGCCGCGCCAGGCATTTACAGTCTGTCCCAGTAGTACTATCTCTTTGGCGCCGGCTTTAATTTTGGCGGTTGCGTCTTTCAATATCGCTTCAGCGGAAAGAAAGACCGCTGGGCCGCGCACGGCCGGCACTATACAATAGGAACATTTAAGAGAGCAGCCGCGCATTATAGTGACATAGGCGGTCTGCGGGGAGCGGAACAGGTTCTGATGCGTGGTTTCGCTTTCAGGAGAAGGCCCAAGCTGGGTTATAAGGGAGTCCTCAAATTTTTCCACGGCCCTAGCGCCCACCACCTCGTCCACAAAAGGGAAGCGGTTCTTTATCTCTTCCCCCCCCAGTTTCTGCGCGGCGCAGCCCACCACGAACAACTTGCCCTCAGGGCGGGCCAGCTTCCACTTGCGCAGGCGGCCTATCTGTGAAATAGCCTTGTCCTCCGCGCGCTGGCGCACGGTGCAGGTGTTTACCACTACGGCATCGGCCTTTTTCAGTTCATCTGTAAGTTCATATCCCCGTCGTCTGAACGTCGCAGCAATATCCTCCGAATCCGCCTCGTTCATCTGACATCCGAAAGTGATGATACAGACCCGGGGGTTGCCCCCGTGCGGAGAGCCGGCAGATTTTGAATTTTCCGATTTCTGCATTTGTTTTTTTCCTCAAAAAATAAAAAATTAAATGGCGCAAAAAATTCTGCATTTTTAATTTTTTTGTCCGAAATTTTAATGTTCCTGAACACCAGCCCAAGCAGCCGCTTTGTCCTGGCGGAGTCCCGCTTCGTTTTCTGCGGCTGCCCGTCGGAGATATAGGTGTGGACCTGCGTCAGATAGTCCGCGGACTTTTCGCGGTCTATCTGGCGCAATTCGCAAAGGGCGGAGACCTTCTTAAGTTCTTCCCCTTCAGTCATTAAATCTTTATTTTTAGCCTCAAAAACTTCCTTGGCCAGGTGGCCGTCCAAGTAGGCGTCAGTCAATTTCGCCTGTTTAGCGAAATTGTCTGACAGGCGTTGTGAAACCTCTCTTTTGGCTTCATTCTGGTCTTCCGGGAGCCTGATGGCCGGCAAAGTCATGTTCGGCCATTGGCTCCTTAATTTGTCGTTGCAGAGGAGTATTTCAAGCATGTCCGCCAACTGGGGTTCAAGGTCTTCGGCCTTAACGCTTTTGTTGCGGCAGGTCGTATAACTGTGCGTTCTTGAAGAACAGCGGTACCACTTCTTGGTGGCCTTGGTGCGGTGGTTGGATACCGAGGAAGCGCCTATAAACTTGTGATTGCAGTTACCGCAAAACAGAAGACCTGATAAAAGATAGTCCCCCGGCTTGGCCTTACGGAGCGCGATGCGCTTCTCAGCGCGAAGCTGTTGCGCTTGCGCAAAGGCTTCGTAGCTGATTATATGCGTGTGCTTGCCCTGCGCGGTAATTACCTGATTAGCCGGGTTCTTTACGTATTTGTAGCCCTTGACCGTTTTCTTGGTCTTATCGTAATGGTGTGTGTTCCATACGATCTTGCCGGTATAAATAGGGTTCTTTAATATGTCGCCTATCAGTTTGGTACTAAGATAATTGCCTTTACGGTTCCTAATGCCTTTCCTGGTTAAGGCCCCGGCAATAGCCAAAGTGCTTTTGCCCTCTAGGTAGAGCTCATAAATGTGGCGGACAGTCTTAGCCTCGGTTTCCTCTACCTTTAAAAGCTTTGCGGTCTTGTTATAGCTGTAGCCGTAGGGCGCGTACCGCGCGCCCTGCCAGTTGCCTTGCTGAACGCCTTTAACCATACCAGGGAAGACGCGCTCGGCTATGCGGTTACGCTCGAACTCCGCAAAACTACCAAGCTGCTGGAACATGAGTTTGCCGGACGAGGTTGTGGTATCAAAAGGTTCCCCCGCCGATTTAAAGCCCACGCCATAACTGCAAAGGTCGTCCACCAAATTTAAGAGGTCCCTCAGGTTCCGGCTGAATCTGTCCAGCTTGGAAACCAGCACCAGCCCGAACTTGCCGCCTTTGGCGTCAGCCAAAAGTGCGGCAAGCGCGGGCCGCCTGTCCGAGGTATACCCGCTAATGCCGTCGTCTGAGTAAACCTTGTAAACCTCAAAGCCTTCCCGCTTGGCAAAGGCTTCAAGGGTTTCCCTTTGCACTTCAAGGGAATAGCCCTCCTTGGCTTGGTCTTCGGTTGAGACTCTTAAGTATAAAGCGGTTTTCATTAAAATAACTTATTGGCGTCGATTTGATATCCTGCGGCTTTTAATTCCTTGGCAAGATCAAATCTCCACTTTCCTCCGGTGTCTAACTGTGTGTAAACTACCCCGGTGTAATCAGAAGGGATTTCTACCCCGTTCTCGTAAAGGATGCAAACACGTTCCCTTCCGAGTTTGCCAAGAAAATATCCTAATTCAAGTATTACATTCTGTCTTGCTCTAGGTTTTGGGGTTTTCTCGGTAGCAGATATTAGACAGTCATCAGCTGTAAGCAATACTATGGCAAATGCAACATTGGCGCAATCGGTAAACTTTTCAATAATAGTTCTTCCCTGATTCGGCTCTTCATGTAATATTACTGGCGATAGTCCAAGAGTCTCAATTGTTCGTGCAACAGCTTCTTTCGCGCTAGAGTTGTGGCCATGGACAATGAAAACTTTGAGCGGGTCAAGTTCTTTTTGAGGTGAAATTGAGTAGGCTGGTGTTTGCTGCTCAATTGAAATTTGGGTATTCAATTGTTCGATGCAGCTCTGAAGGATTTTTATCTGATTGCTTACTTTGGATAGTAGGTATTGGTTGTGCTCATAGTCGGACATATTCATGGATAGTCCCATGTCGCTTGAAGCATTGATGACAGCGTCAATATTGTCAGATTTTGAGCCGAAAATCTTTATAAGGTATTCTCGGGTTGTGTTCTTCCATGCCGTATGGCTTCCATGCTCTATTTGGCCTTTGGAGAGAAGTTCCTCAGCTTTTGAAATTTGTTCTTGAAGTAACTTGATTCCAATATCAGGGTTGATTGCTGGCGGAATATCTGGCTCTTGCTTCTTATTTTTCATAAAGGCTTATTTATCACGGCTTTTCTTTTATTTATCGGTTTGCGCCCAGGGTGTTGGTTTTGGCAGATTGTCGATATATTTATCTGATACTCTGCCAAACTTTCCAATTGCTTTAGAAAACTGCTTTTCAAGATCAGTTGTTGCCGTTACAGATAAATACATCCCAGCTTGCTGTCGTAGACTCTTGTGTGGGTTGATATTCCGTTCCCCCTTGTTGACGCGTCTTTGTGTTGACTGAAATACATTAGTGCCATATTTTTGAATGAGAGGTTCGAGTTCGGGGCAGTTGTTTAATTTGGCGTCAATAAAAACTGGAGCGTGTACTCTAATATAATGTGGATATCTATTTTTCCACTCTTTGCGCGCTCTTTCCTGCGGGGATGCGTCATCCCGTTTAGGAACATGTGGTGTCGCATAGGCCTTTCCGAATATTAGATATCCTGAAGGCTTTTCAACTAAATAGGCCATGTAAATGGTTTCATTTTCTTTTATTGAACGAGGCCGTTTCCCTTTTGGGAAGGTCCCAGCGTAGTGGGCCTCGGTCCACTTGAGAATTTCTTTGACCGTTTCGCTGCGGTCTGCCCTATGCTCTGATTTGCCCCAGAATTTTAGATAGGCACCGATTGTTGAACTATCCCTACTTAATGTCAAATTGTTTTGAGTTTCCTTTGGCACTATCGCGCCTTCATCTGTAAAAGGATTTTTATGAGGTGGTTGTTTTGGCTTATTCTTTTTTATTTCCTTTTCCCATTCTTTTATTTTCTCTGTAGTTAAATTGCGTTCGCCATAGTTCCACAGGAATTCAAAGTACTTTGTAAGTTTAAAAATATCAGGTTTGGATTGTGTAATAACCCCGCATTCGAAATTGTTAACGAGTCCGCCCGATGTGAAATTTGAGGATGTTACAACTGCTGTGGCCTTATCAAATATATAGACTTTTGAGTGTAGTCCTCGAATTCCACGTATTTGGACACCTCGATGTAGCAGTTTTTTTATTGTCTTTAGATCCGATACTCCATTTGCGAAATTTCCAACGTCGTATTTTGTTATTAGTGTAATCTTGCAGTCTCTGCCCCGATGCCTTAAAGCCCTAACAGCAATCTGATTGATAAACGGACTGATAATCTTAATTTCCCTTGCAGATTTTGCCAGCGTTAGAAATTTGTCGTGCCAGCTTCTTAAATGGATTTCATTCGAATGTTTTGGCATTCTGTCCTCGCACCTAGTATTGTTGAATTAAGGTGTAACCAGTTTTTCTTTCCACTTTTTCAGGTTCCGAATATCTGCGTCCGTAAATACTGGGAAGTCCCGGTAATCACGTTTTGGCTTTACCCAGCCCTTTTTAATCCAATAGTAAATTGTCTGCCGGGTTACGCTTAGTTGTTTAGCGGCTTCAACCATATTGTAGCGTTTCATAAGGATATGATACATCTTTTTACACATTTTGTCTTTATTTGTGGGGGCCAATGCGCGCTTTTGCGCGGCGTAAAAGCGCGCAAATGGGTGGGCGGGATAAAATAAGGCGGCTAAGGCCGGGTCTGCCCGGCTTGTTGAGGGCGGCGCCGGGAAGTTCCCCAAATCCCGGCAGTTATAGAATCCCCATATCTGCGGCGGCGTAAGGTTCCTCACCCCGGCCGCGGCGCAATTTTCCACAGATTCCACCTTTTTCACTTTGCCTTCCGGCATTGCGTTGGGTAATCTTCTCTTGGGCGCATTGGCGCACCAGGAGGACGGCCCATTGTGAAACTTAAAAGGCGGTGCCTGTTTTGCCGGCGTTGGTTTGAACCCGATTGTCGCAAGGTGAAACAGCGCGTTTGTTTTCGTAAGCGGTGCCAGAAAAAGCGCAAGCGGCGTGCCTGGCGCCGGTGGGCGCTGCGCAACAAGCGGTTGAAGAACCTGAAGCTACGACAGTGGGCGAAAGCGTACCCGAATTACTGGCAGCACTACCGCAATATCCAGCCGAAATATCGCCGTAAAGATAACAAGCACAGGAACAAAAGGCGGCGCGCAAAAAAGTGTCCGCAAAGCAAACCCTGATAACCCGTCGTAAAAACCTGAGTTTCAAAACAGGTTTACGACGGAATGTCCGCAAAGCACATCCACATGGTGCTCTGGGTCCCCGGCTGGCATAATATAGCCATGCAACCAGAACTGTGGGCTGAGATAAAAAGACTTGGGCAGGCGGAAAAGCTGAAGATATCCGAGATAGCGCGGCGCGTACGCGTAGACAGAAAAACCGTGCGCCGCGTGCTTGCGTCAGAGGGGCTGCCTGTTGTTACGCGCACACCCCGGCAGCCGTCAAAACTGGAGCCGTTCAAGAGATACATCGCGGAACGGCTTAAAGCCTACCCGCATTTATGCGGGTCCGTCATATATGACGAACTGCGGCGGCATGGCTACACCGGCAAGATAAGAATCCTCCGGGAATACTTAGCCGAAGTTCGCCCGAACCAGAAGGAAGTATACCTGCGTATTGAGACAGCCCCGGGCGAGCAGATGCAGGTGGATTGGGCAAACTGCGGCAGCATAGTTGTCGGGC
>CAZYFL010000033.1:0-13133 GCA_964646805.1 uncultured Elusimicrobiaceae bacterium
CCGACATCCTCATTCTGACTCCTGAATTCTGACTTCTGGCTACCTGAGCAGTTATCTTTCTTCAGTGTATTACCGCCAGTTTTTTGATTATCGCTTTGTTCCCCGATGCGCTTTCCGCCCGGACGCGGTAAATATAGATTCCGCTGGCCGTATTTTTAACGCTCCAGACTATCTCGGAGGTCTGGCCCGCGGGACAGTTGGCTTTTTCCAGAGAAGCGACCTGCTCCCCGGCCGCATTATACACGTCTATCTTTACATAAGACTTGTCGGAAAGCTTGAACTTGAAAGTAACATTGTCGCCTTTAGCCGGGTTTGGGTAGGTGTAAACCTCGTCGCCGTTCAGCAACGCCCCCGACGGCAGGTATTCCAGTATTCTGAAGAAGGAGAAGTGGCTGACTTCGGCGCTCACTTTTTTGGCCTGCGAATCCACTTTGGAGGAATTCAGCAGAAGCCAGTTCCCGCCGGAAAGGGTATACAACCGCAGGTTCTCAATTTCCATGCCGGCCACATCCGCGCTTGTATAAGGCAGGGAAAGCGCGGCATTTTTCAGCAGCTTCGTGGCCGTGTTCTTAAATCTCACCTCATATACCACGGACGTGGGATTAGCGCCGGTATTGGACCTGGCGGCGAACTGCGGCTGATAGGTAGCAGGGTCCACCTTCAACATCATTATGCCGTCGTTCTGTGAAGCGCCTGCGTCGGGAATATCCACCCGCGCCCCGTCGGCAAGCCGCAAAGAAACGCCCTGCGCCGCGTCAAGGAAACGCCAGTTGTCCACGGAAACTCCGTACCCCTCCCCGGAAAGCGGAGAACTATTGGTGCTGTCAAATGCAGCCACAGAGTAATAGAACCGGAGATTCTGCGGGGCCGAGGTATCAATATAGATTTTCATTCCTGCCTGTACCGAGGCGTAAGGAGCGCTGGAAATATAGGAAGTATTCTGCCGGCGCCGGTAAATTCTATAGCCATAAACGTCGCCGCCGGCATTATCGTCGGGGGAAAGCGTCCAGGTCAGGGTAAGGCTGCCTCCCTCGTCGCCAAGGGTATCCGCTACGGCCAGACCGGAAGGGGAAAGCGGCGGCGCGGTATCCACCGCGGCCCATGAAGTCGCTATATTTGAGAGAGGGCCAAGGTTGGGCACAAAATCGGCCGTTTTGACGGCGAAATAATAGGTAACCCCGCCCAAAAGACCGGCAAGGCCATACGTCTCCTGTGTTCCGACAGGCCCCTGCACCGCCCTGGTACTGGCAAAAAGCGAAGCGCCGTCAAAGTTGCTCCAGTCATAGTCGGAGGCCGTGGTGTAGCGTATCAGGTAATCCGAGGCAGTACCCAGATTTCCGTCGTTGCCGGGAGCGGCCCAGGAAAGCGAAATCGCGCCGCCAAGGGAACCAGGGACCGCAGAAAGGCCGGTTATAGCGCCCGGCGCCAGATTGTCGCCAGTATCGTTAACCGAGAACGCCGAGGCCTGACCGGAACCGGCCGATTCCACATAACCGTCAAAGGCCCTGACGACATAAGTGTACGTCGTGCCGGTTACCGCCGCCGCGTCAATATAGGCGGCGGTGGTGGCGCTGCTTATTAAGCTGAAAGCCCCTGAAACAGCTCTGTACACGCGGTACTCCGCGGCTCCGGCGGAAGCGTTCCAGGTCAGCCCCAGCCGGTTGCCGCCATCGCCCGGGACGTCAGCCGCGAGCAGGCCGGCGGGCGCGGCAGGAACTGAATTTATTCTTACGGTTAACCGCGCTGTGCTGTCATATCCCGAAACCGGAAGAACCGTAAGTTTCAAAGTATAGACGCCGTTAGGCAGGCCTGAAGTGTTCCACGCAGCCAGCGCCGCCCCTTCTACGGCGTACCCCGTAGCGCTTGAAATTATCAAGTTCCAAACCTGGGGACTCCCGCCGGAGCTGTATTCAAGCGTATACCCTCCCAGGGCAGGGTTGGAAACATAACCGCGTACCGCCACCGTGCCGGAAAGCAACTCGGTTTCCCCGGGATACGATATAGCCGCAACTTTTGCCGCTTTGAAGGCCAGGAGCTGATCCCCCATGGTGCCTATAAATACCCTGCCGTTGGAAATTGCAGGGGATGAATAAGCGGAATTTAAGAGGTCAATATCCGCCGCCGCAGCCGCGCCGGCGGAACTTATGGCGACCAGGCGGCCGTCCACAGTGCCGGCATAGAGCATGTCGTTGGCCATGGCCGGGGAAGGAAGAACTCCCAGGGCCGCAATGCCGCCGAGCGATGGGGAACTGGTCCACACGGACAAAAGGGTCTGCGCATCCAGGGCGGAGAGATAGTTGTCGCCGGCGCCCGCCCCCTCGTATTCCTCAGCCAGCGCGCCGGAAAAATACAAACGTCCGCCGCCGACCACAAGTGAGGTGAACGTCATCCAGCGCGCGGCCTCCTCTACGGGCAGGGATCTGGCCAGTTCGCTTCCGGCGGCGGCGGACAGCGCGAAAAGGCTTTTCTCATCGTGCCCCGGCAACGCGTAAATGATGCCGCTTGAAACGACCACGGCATTTATCCCGAAAGAGCCTCCCGTAGGATAATGAGTCCAGCCGGCGGGCGGCAAAAGGGTGTGCCTGTCAAGCGCGTGGATATCCCCGTTATTGGAGCCGAAGTAAACATTGTTGCCATAGGCTGATGGCGCGCAATCCACCGGCTGCGAAACTTGGTAGCTGCCCAGGGGGAGGCCTGTCTCCGCGTCAAACGCCTTCAGCTTGTTTTCCGGGAAACCAGTACCCAGATACACCCGGCCGGACTGCGCCAGCGGCGAAGAAACCGAAGGAGCCCCCAAAGCCGCCTGCCAGAGAAGCGCCCCTGTAAGCCTGTTCAGCGCGTAAAGATAACCGTCGGTTGACGCGGCGTATACGGTCCCGGAGGAAACGCTGGGCGAAGCGTCCACTCTGCTATTTGTCCGAAAACGCCAGATTTCAGCGCCGCTGCCGGCGTCAAGCGCAAAAACATTTCCGCCATTGTCGCCGAAATACACAATATCCCCGAACACCGCAGGGCTGGACATAACGGCCCCTTCCGTCTGGAAGGTCCATAGAAGTTCCAGCGGCGGAGCGGCCTGCTCGGAGGCGTAGCCGGTGCGCGCCCAGTTGCCGCGGAACGTGGGCCAGTCGGCGGAATGAAGAAAGGATGAGGAATGAAGGATGAATGATGAAAAAAAGAGGAAAGTTATTACCTTCACCCTGCGCGACAGGCTGATAATATCTATGGCAAACTTAAAAAATCTTTGCGCAAGTTCCTCTCTCATAATTCCAGCCCTCATCCTTTTCTTCATGGCCCTATATTCAGGGTATACGTCCGGCCGTCGGTAGAACTGACTACCAGGGTGCTCTTAGTGCCTTCAATTACGGGGGTCGCGCGCACAGGGCCGCCGGTGCTGACCGGCCAGTTCGCCCTTATTGCCCCGCTGTTCGCGTTCACCGCGTATATATAGCTGTCGTCGCAGCCGAAATAAACGTAATCCTCTCCGGCGGACAGCCCCACATACCAGTTGGGCACCAGCACCGGGCTGGATTTGATCGCGCCGCCGGCCTGGTAAGGCCAGCCGGCGGGCTCGCTCCAGGTAATAGTGCTTACCTTGTGCAGGCGGCCCGCATCGTCCCCGAAGAACACGTATCTGGTTCCAGACAATGTCCAGACGAAAGGCGAGCTGCGTATGGCCGCGCCGGCGTTAAAAGGCGTCTCGCGCGTTTCAAGGTCAAGGCTTGTCACATACAGTTTCCCATCGGCGGAAGTTATGAGCAACTTGTTAGTGGAATCCGGCCAGCCGGTATCCACAAAAGGGGAAGCCTGTATGGTTTGCCCTGTGCCGTAGGTGTGAGGCGGCAGGCCGCCGGTTCCGGTATTGAACTGGACAAGTGTCCCGTTATCGGTGCCTATCCACCCTACGTTCTGCCCCAGCCTGTCATCCAGCGCGGGTGTGGCGGAAATATTCCCTCCGGCCGCCACATCGCTCCAGCCGCTGCAATTTGAACCGTCCGCGCTGACTTTGTTTATGCAATGGATTTTGTTGTCGGCGGCGCCGAAATATAACTTGTCGCCTGAACTCATAACATTGGAGCGAATCTGCGTACCTAACGACCGCTTCCAGATCGGCGGGTCGCTCACAGTCGCGTCGTCGTCCCGCACTTTGTAAACGTCGCCGTTGTCGTTGGCGAAATAAATGTATACCAGACCGGATTCCACTCTCCACTCAGGGTTGGTATTTATAGGCGAAAGCGGCGAAGTGGTAAAGGTCCAGATAAGGCCGCCGTTGAAATTCACGGCTCTGAGCTTGCCATCGGTGGAGGTTATATAGGCGCGCGAACTAGCGAAAACGGGACCGCCGAAATAGCCGCTTTCTTCCGCAGTGTAGAAACTCGCCAGGGAGGTTATGCTGCTGGAAGACGGCGAGATATACGGCCAGCTTGTGCCGGCCGGCGGCTGGGCGGGGGCTATCAGGCTTACCGAAGAAGTATCAACCTGCCCTGAAGGCGTAAAGTCCTGCGGCAGGGCGCCGGGACCGTCCCGCACCACAACCGCCGCCGGATTGAACCTGACAGTGAAGGTGCTCGGAAAATGGTCGGAAGCGTTCTGCGTGGATTCAAACACCAGGTAAAAGGTTCTGGTGGAAGCCGCCGGTATGGAAGCCCAGGCAAGGCCGGCGGGAACCACGGAAAGCGTAGAAACCCCGGCATCCAGCGAAATCCCCGCCATGGGAATGTACGCTATGGTGCTTACGTCTATCAGCGGTTCGTAAAGGCCATAGACCCCGGAGCTGGTGGAATCCCTTACCAGCAACAGGGCGTTGAACAGATTGCGCGCCTCCTGCGTAGTCAGCGCCGCGCTCAGGTCCCGGTTCATTATCCTGAAAGGCACCGTGGCCACCTCTATGCTGTTGAACCCCGCAGGGCTGTTGTTGGAAACATCCAGCTTTATAATCCCGCTGCGCGCGGCGTTGTTCATCCACACGGGGGCGGCCGTGCTCCCGGTTACAGCGTGGACGGCAGCCTGATAAGTGACTGTCCCGAGTATTATCTGGGGGGCCGACTGCGACCCCGTATCCGTATTAAAGGTAACCCGGTAAGCAGCACTGGACACCAGGGGGTAGCCGTCCTGGTCGTTAAAGTAAAGCCCGGTCTGCGCCGTGGTCTGCTGGGTAAGCGAGGACAGGTCAAAGCCTATGTCGGCTAGGCGGTATACATGCGGCGACCGCTGATCCGCTGTCCCTGCGGTGCGCTGGAATACTACGGTGTTGGCGGCGCCGCCAACGGAATTAGCGCCGAACGCCATTGTGAGCGGGAATTTCCTGGCCAGGTACTGCGCAAGGCCGTTATCAAGCGGGTAGGAAAGCGTGTTCGCGGCGGCGGTTCCGGCGCCGTTATTGCGCGAACCCAGCGTGCTAAAAACCGAACCGGTAAAATCAATTGAATGAACCCCGGTGTCGGCCCCTTCGGAAGGCTGCCTGCCTATGGAATACGCCTCTCCGGCAGGCGCCGGATTTGAGACGGAGACGAGGGAAGCCTTGTAATTATAGCGGGTGTAATTCGCGCCGGACTGCCAGGTAACCTCATCCACGGTTGTTCCCGTGGAATTTTCAAGGGCCAGGAAGTCTCCGGCGGCAGCCAGCCCCTGCGGGCCGAAAACATCCGCATAAGTCAAAGCGTCGTCGCTCAGCGAGGAAAAGTCTATTACGGCGTAACCGAGAGGGTAAATCTTGCGAGTAAACCTGAATCTGAGGCCGTTTCCGGAAGCGGCGGAATTCCTGAGCGCATAGCCGGTAAGCGTCTGTGTTGAAACCGCGGAGGCATTATATAGCTCTATAAATTCCGCCCCGGGAGAACCGAAGGATACTTCGTTTATCCGGAAGGCGTCCGTATCGCAGTAGGCGGCGTAATTTTTAGTGGGCGTCGGGTCTATCTCAAAATAATCGGGGTTGCCGTCGGTGATACGGGCGAAGGACTGACCCGCGGACATAATGCCCGGTCCCGGCCACTGCACCTGGTCCACAAGAACGCTCGCGCCGTTCTGCAGCCTTACATGCGCGCTCAACCCCCCGTTCAGGTTCATAGAAAGGCCGGAGACGGTGAAAGTGGACTTGGCGGTTATAACGTCCCCCGCCTGTCCCGTCCAGACCAGGTTCGGCGTTCCGCCGAGGTCTATGGTATTCTCAACGTAATTCAATGTCCAACCGGCAAGAGAGATTGTCCTGTTGGCATTATTGTAAAATTCCACCCAGTCGGCAGGGGCGGCCGCGCCGGCGGGATAGACCTCGTTTACCCATACTCCCTGCAGGGTCTTTGTGGAACCGAGATCTGTATAATCCGTGTAAACGCCGCTATGGTTCACGGCCCGGACCCTGAAATAGTAGGTGGTGGAGAAGGTCAGGCCGGTGAAAACGTAAGAAGGCCCGGCCGCCGGAGCCGTAAGCGCCGTTGCTTTATCCGTGACGCCGGGATTGAAATTTGAAGCTGTTGAGGCCTGCACCTCATATGTGGTTTGGGGCAGGGGGTTTGAGTTATTGTTCCAGGCGGCGGTAAAGCCCTCGTCGCTCACGGCGCTGAAAGTGGAAACGGCGGTGAGCGGAAGATTGGCCAGTGTGGCCGTAGCGATGGCCGTGGTATATCCGGTGGGAACGTTATTTATATTAACCCCCGCCACGGCGAAATAATACGTGGTATTAGTGTAAAGCCCGGCTGAACTCAGGCTGACGCCGTAGGTGTCGGAAGCGGTGACTACCTGCCCCGCGCCCGGGTTTAACGGGGAAGCGGTTGAAACCAGTACGCGGAATTTTGTGCCAGGATACACGTTGCCGTTGGGCGACCAGCTGAACTGTATGGCTCCCGTACCGGCGCTGTTGAAGATTGCAGAAGTTGGCGGGAAGGCCAGCAACGTCGCCGTGCCCTGCGCCGCAGTATAGGCTGTGGGCACATAATTGTTATTTACTCCGGCAACCCGGAAATAATAAGTCGTATCGGGATTCAGGCCGGCCGTGCTCAGGTAGATCTCGTTGGTATCGGAAATCGTCACCTGCTGCCCCGCGCCCGGACTAAGCGGATCGGCCGCCGTGGACACATATACGCGGTATCTCGTAGCCGGATAGGCGTTGCCGTTGGACAGCCAGTTGAACCGCATCGTATCGGAACTTATATTGGTGAAATTGCTGAAAAGAGGCGCGAACTCAAGCAAAGTAGAGGTTCCGGGATAGGCGGCCCAGGAGCTTGACGCGCCAGGTCCGTTGGAACGCGCGAACAGGTAATAGGTAGTATCCGGAATCAAACCGCTTACAGTCGCGCTGATATCACCCAGCGTAGTGCTGGATGCCGCTACCGAAGGCGGGTTGTCCGGGCTGAGCGAGGCCGCCAGGGTGTAGCCCGTGGTACCCCTTATAAGTCCCCAGCCGGCTGTAATGGAGCTTATATAAACGGCGGTAATACCGGTTATGGCCGGTCGGGCCGGCGCCAGAGATTCACCCACCGAAACCCACGAGTCGCCGCTGGCCGCGGGGGTTGGCCCGTCTACCGTCACGGTGACGGTTCTGCCGCCGGCGTTCATGGTAAATCCAATGCCGTCGTCTATATAGAGCCTTACCGCCAGCCTGTCCCCGTTGTTAAGCGCGGTGGGAGTAACGCTGGCCGGCTTCCAGTTCTGCGCCGCTAACGCAGTTGTCAGCTCCGGGCGGAGAGAGGTGGTAGAAATTGTGGAAAGTATATTCCCCGCATTGTCCGCCCGCAGAAGCTCCGCGGTCACGGTGGCGTTAGCCCCACCGATGCTTTCCCTGGCCCAAATATTGAATGTCGGGAGCCTGGTAACGGTTACCGCGTCCAGGGGATCGGTATACCAGGCCACAGTAGTCCCTGCGGCGAGTTTGGTAAATTGTGTCTGCGTGGTGGGGGGAGTGACCGGCCCCGCCACCGTATTTTTTGTAGACGTAACCACCGTCAGTCCCCTGATCCGCGTCAGGTCCATGGCATTGGCGTCCACCGGCGAGACGGAATTCTTGAAATAAAGCGTGCTGGCCGTTGCCACCAGCGTCACGGTGGACTGGGGCGAGGTGTAAGAGGTTGCAATGCCGTTGTTATTAATTGCCGACGCCGTGAAATAATAAGTGGTCTGCGAAGCCAGGCCGGACAGGAACAAAAAATCGTTATAAATGTCCGAGGTGGTTACCGGCGCGCCGGCTGGGGCAAGCGGATCGGGGGCCGTGGAGGACAGTACCCGGTACAGCGTGCCGGGAGACGGATTGCCGTTAACCAGCCAGTTGAACCGGATATCGGAATCGCTTATATCGGTGAAGCCGCTGAAAACAGGGATAGCGGCCAGGGTGGAGGTGGCCTTTACCGCGGTATAACTTGTCGGGACGTCATTATTATTAAGTCCGGCGACCGTAAAATAGTAGGTGGTATTGCGCTCAAGCCCCACAGAACTAAGGCTGAGATTGTAGGTATCGGAACTGGTAACCGCCGCCGTGCCGGGGGCGAACGGATCCGGCGCACTGGAGACAAGCACCCGGTATTTCGTTACGGAAGGCGGATTGCCGCCTGAACCCCAGTTAAACTGCACAGTACTGACGTCAACACCGGTGAAATTATTAAAAACCGGGTCAAAAGCCAGCAGCGTTGAAGTCCCGGCAACGGCGGTATAGGTTGTTACAATGCCGTTGTTATTCACGCCCGCCACAGCGAAATAATATGTCGTGTTCGCTGAAAGTCCCCAGGAACTCAGGTTCAGGTTATAAGTATCGGAACTGGTAACCGCCGCGCCACCGGGAGCAAACGGGTCCGGGGCGGTAGAGGCGTATACCCGGTACAGCGTACCCGCCCGGTTGCCGTTCTCCGACCAGTTGAACTGAACGGTGGATTTTGAAATATCCGTAAACCCGGTGAAGAGCGGTATGCCGGCAAGGGTTGAAGTGGCCTGCACCGCTGTGTAGCTGGTCAATATGCCGTTATTATTCACCCCGGCCGCTGTGAAATAGTAGGTAGTGTTCGCGACCAGTCCCCAGGAGCTTAGGCTCAGATTATAGGTGTCGGAACTGGTCACCAAAGCCCCGCCCGGACTGAATGGATCCGGCGCGGTAGAGGCGTATACGCGGTACAACGTGCCGTCCCTGTTGCCAGGCGCGGCCCAGTTAAACTGCACAGTGGATTTGGAGATACCGGTGAAGCCGGTGAACACCGGCATATTCGCCAGGGTTGAAGTGGCCAACGCGGCGGTATAATTAGTCACTGTGCCGCCGTTGTTCACTCCGGCCACGGCAAAATAGTAGGTGGTATTGGCGGCAAGGCCCCACGAACTGAGGCTCAGGTTATAAGTATTGGAACTGGTCACCAAAGCCCCGCCGGGGTTGAATGGATCCGGGGCTGTGGAAGCGTATACACTGTACAGCGTGCCGTCCGGGTTGCCGTTAGCCGTCCAGTTGAACTGCACAGTGGATTTGGAAATGCCCGTAAAATTAGGAAACAGCGGGACAGCGGCCCGGGTTCCCGTGGATTGAGCGGAGGTGAAACTGGTGGAGACATCAGCCTTATTAAGGCCGGCCACGCGGAAGTAATAGGTCGTATTCGCCGTCAGGCCGGAACTGCTAAGCGAAAGATTATAGGTGTCGGAAGTTGTAACAACAGCCCCGCCGGGGCTAAGCGGTTCCGACGCCGTTGAAACCAGCACGCGGAATCTGGTGCCGGGGTAAACATTGCCGTTGGCCGACCAGTTGAAGTCCGCTGAAGTCTCCGCCACATTGGCGAAATTATTGAACACAGGGGCAAAAGCCAGCAGGGTGTATGCCGGGGAATAATTTGACCAGGCGCTTGCCATGCCGGGGCCGTTTGACCGCACGAACAGGTAATAAGAGGTGTCGGCTGTCAACATGTCTACGGTCGCCCAAGCGGCTACGATTGTAATGCTTGAAGCTATAACATTTACCGGCGGATTATTGCTGTCTCGGGAAGCAACCAGCGTATAGCCGGTGGCCCCGCTGACCAGAGACCAGTTGGCCGTTACCGAAGAGGAATAGACAGTCAGAGCCCCGGCCAGCGGCGCGGCCAAAACTCCGGCCGCCAGGGTCATGGTGGAGACGGCCCCTGGATAAGCGGTAGTAATGCCGTTATTATTTACGGCCGCCGCACGAAAATAATAAACAGTGTTCTGCTGCAGGCCCGCCGTGGACAAATACGCATTATAGGTGTCTGAAGCCGTAGCTATCTGCCCGCTGCCGGGGTTAAGCGGATCTGTAGCCGTAGAAACATAAACACGGTATAGCGTGCCTGGCCCGTTGCCGGGAGCCAGCCAGTCCATGCGTACAGAGGCTGAACTCACAAAAGTGAAGTCAAAAGCGGACGGCTGGGCGGCAAGCGTTGAAGTCGCCCGCGCGGCGGTATAGTTCGTCTCCGCCTCGTCGTTGTGGAGGCCGGCCACGCGGAAATAATATGTGGTATTGGGATTGAGCCCCGCAGAACTCAGGAAAAGATTATAAGTATCCGAAGAGGTAACTACGGCCGCGCCGGGGTTCAGTGGGTCCGGGGCGCTGGATACCAGCACGCGGTATTTAGTGTCCGTGGGGCGGTTGCCGGCGCCGGTCCAGTTGAATTGTACAACGCCGGTTTCAACGTTAGAGAAACTGTAGAAGGCCGGGTCGTAAAGGCGGACCTGGGCGGTGGCGCCGTTGGAGAGATAGCTCCAGCCGTCCCAGGAAGCCCCCGCTTTTACAGCGAAATAATAGGTAGCGCCTCCTTCAAACCCTGTGAAAGTTAACTGCTCTGCGGACCCGGGCGGCTGCGGAGCGGTCACCGTAATGAACTCCGTAGCGGACCGGGCAAGGAAAAACTGCGCCTCGCCCAGGGCAGGGGACTGGGCCGGAAGGCTTGAGAGGCGTACCTGGTAGGCGGCCGCAGTGCCGGTGGAGCCGTCGGCTTTGGGCGCGGTCCAGCTTAACAACACGCTTCCTCCGGCCGCTCCCGTGGACGCGGAGACGTTGAGTATTGTGGCGGGCCAGGACACGAGGCTGCCGAAGCCCGGCTGCAGGATGTGGTTAGCGGAGGTAGAGGAGGAGAGGCCCGTCTCACCCGCCGCCCCTATGAGGTTATGGCTTGAGGAAGTCCCGTCCCGGCCGCCGGAGTTGACCGCCCCGGGTAGCACTTTATTGGTTGGGCCGGAGAAAGAGCCTGCCTGGACAAAAGGACTCCACGCCGGCAAAGCCAGCAGAAGGCCGAGCAACAGTTTTCCGCCGCTAGTCTTCAGGAGGAAGGCGCTTTTTTTACTCCCGTCCGCGCTCATATTCTTTAATCCTTGTATCCGCGCTATAAGTTAAGCGCTTCCGCCACCACCTGCTGGAATGTAAGCGCTACCCCCGCAGTAACGGATAAACTCACATATAAGTCGGGCGTAGTCGCATCAAACGCCGTAGTCGGAGACACATCTATATTGTTTGCCGGAACATTTATAAGCCCCGTGGTAGACAGGTTATGAGTAAGCTGAAGATGCGCCGCCCCCAGACAGGAGGAGGTAAGCGGCCCCCTAACGGTAAATATAATCTCTCCCCTCCCTTTATCTGCCACGTTTGTGCCTGCCGCTGTAGCGAGTGTGGCGACGATTGCGTCTCCTACCGTTCCAAGTGTTCCCACCCTGATATAGAAGGTGCTTAGGGTTGTTCCGCCGGTTTTTGAAACAGTAAAAGTCCACCTGAACACAGTCCCGATCTGGACTTTTCCGGCAGGGACGGCTATGAGCGACCCCCCCAGCAGGGCTGAATTGGAGGCGGCGACAAGCTGGTTGCTGGTACTAACGCTGCTGATATTGTTTCCAAAAGTCGCATCCCTGTCCACAAGCGTATAAGTTCTGGCTGCGGTATTCGCGTTGGCAAGGAATGAGGTGATACTGCCGGCTGCGTTCACTGAATTAATAGAGCGCCCCGTTAATCCGGCAACGCCGCCGGCCGCGTCCTTATCCACCACCTTCACTTGAGCGTCATTGGTTACATTCCCCAACCCCACTTGAGCGGCTGTCAGCCCGCTCAGTGAGCCACCGCTTATGGCGGGCGGGGCCCCTGTAAGTTTTGAGGCGGTTATCCCTGTAAGCAGGGCGCCGTCATAGACGCTGCCGACAGCCACCGATGATATTTTAAGCAGCGCGGAACCGTCATTGCCGGTTAACCCATCTGCTTCAGAGGCCTTGAAACTATAGGGCCCGGCCGCCAGCGGCTCGCGGGGGCTCAGAGCCTCCCCCTCAACGGTTATATCAAGCCAGCGCGCCGCAGCAGAGAACACCCCCGGAGTCAGCGCGGTGGTGGAGCCGAGCTGCACGGCAAAAACGCCGTTGGCCACGGATACGGTCTTATTTTCAAACCACAGCGGAGAAGAGCAATCCCCGGCCAACGTATTGCAGATCTTGAAAGTCACGGCGAACAGGCCGTTCCGGGGCAGCTTGTTTGAATCCAGCAACCTGCCCTGGAAGTTTATAAAGTCCGGCACAGCCGCCGAAGCAGCCCCCGAACCGAGCAGTAAAACCGCAAACGCGTAATTTTTTATTCTCTTCATAATCCTTATCTCCTACTTCATCTCATTCGCAATACGTCTTTCTTCTTCCCTCATCATTTCAACAATATCATGCACGCTGAGGCCCACCAGCCAGTGGTTAACCTCTTCGCGCAGGGTTTCGTACAGCTTTACGGAGATTTGTTTCCTATCGGCTTTAGGCGCCCCGTTAAAAGTGAAAGACTCCATCAGTTCCCAGACGCTTATATCGTCCAGGTCTTTGCACAGGCGGTAGCCCTTTCCCTTCCGCGATTCCACGAACCCGGCATGAACCAGCGCCTGCAATACCTTATTGCAGTAAGGCGCGGGCAGACCCTGGAAGCGGGAAATATCCGCCACACGGGTCCAGATGCCGCCGTTATTTTGCCCCAGATAATGTAGACAGGCCAGGCCGTAAGCTAAAGTGCGGTTCATTTTCATAAAGGCGAATACAATCCGCAGTCATTGGATAAAACATATCCAATGACTGAAGAAAAAAATAGACAGTTTATAACGAGCCTGCTGTCCATTGACACCAATAGTATAACAGGCGTATTGCCGATGTCAAGACCCACGGAAAATTTTGGTAACTGCTCAGGTAGCCAGAAGTCAGAATTCAGGAGTCAGAATGAG
>CAZYFL010000034.1:0-13043 GCA_964646805.1 uncultured Elusimicrobiaceae bacterium
TATACCGTAATGCTTGCCGCGCCTGGGTCTTTCTTTGAGAGCCGCCGCCGCCTTGTTGATATCGTAAGGGATCTCCGGGATTAGTATCGCATCGGCGTTGCCAGAAACGCCCGCGTTAAGCGCTATCCAACCGGCGTAACGGCCCATCACCTCCACCACCATAATGCGGCGGTGCGCCTCGGCGGTGGAATGCAGCCGGTCCAGACATTCGGTGGCGAATGAAACAGCGGTGTCAAAACCGAAGGTTATAACGGTTTTGTCCAGATCATTGTCTATTGTCTTGGGAACCCCTATGGCGCGTATTCCTTTTTCAGCCAGCACATTGGCTATGGCCAGCGAGCCGTCGCCACCCAGCGCCACCAGCGTATCTATGCCGTTCTTCTTAAAAGCCGCCACCAGTTCGTCGGTGCGGTCCTTCTCGTACATTTTCCCGTCGGGCCCCCTGGTGGGATATTTTGCGGGGTTGCCCTTGTTGGTGGTGCCCAGTATTGTGCCGCCCAGGTGGGTTATGCCCCGTACGCTGTGGCGGGTAAGCGGTATCAGCCCGCCCCCGGGATAATCCCCCGGCGTCAACAGCCCGTTATACCCGTCGCGTATGCCGAAGCATTCATACCCTTTGTTAAGGGCCGAAACCACCACTGCCCGTATGACGGCATTAAGCCCCGGCGCGTCCCCGCCGCCGGTGTTAATAGCTATCTTCCTGACTTTATTTTTTTTCACAACTCTCCCCTTTTATCCTCTCAGCAACCGGCTTTCCTGTAAAGCGCTGCGGCGGCTTTGTTGGCCCTTTCGGCCAGTTTGAATTCGTCCACGTTGACCAGGCGACCGTTTTTAACGACCACCTTGCCGTTGACTATAGTATACCTGGCGCGGTGCGAGGAGCCGCAGAAAAGCAGCGAGGCCAGCGGGTCGGACCTGGAGCCGGCAAAATCTAGGCCGCTTACGTCAAAAATGGCGATATCTGCGGCCTTTCCCGGCTCTATGGAGCCGATATCCGTACGTCCCAGAACGGAAGCGCCGCCGCGGGTGGCCAGCTTGAACGCGTCGCGCGCGGACATGCCTTCCACGCCGGCCTTTACGCGCTGAACCAGCATTGCCTGGCGTATCTCGCCCAGCATATCCGAGGAATCGTTTGAGGCGGAACCGTCCACGGCCAGGCCCACCGGAACCTTATGCTTCATGAACATCCGTATGGGAGCTATGCCTGAGCCCAGGCGCAGGTTGGAACAGGGGCAATGGGCCACGCCGGTCTGCGTTTTGCCCATCTTTTTGGCCTCGGCTTCGTTAATGTAAACGCAATGTGCGAACCAGGCATTGCCTTCCGACACCCAGCCGACGGACTCCATATATTCCAGCGGGCGCATTTTATGCAGCTTCCTGCAAAAGACTTCCTCGTCTATGGTTTCTGCCAGGTGGGTATGCATGCGCACGCCCCATTTCTTAGCCATTACCGCCGTGAGCTTGAGGAGCTCCGTGGTGACGGAGAAAGGCGAGCAGGGCGCCAGGGCCATACGGGTCATGGCGAACTTTTGCGCGTCGTGAAACTTATGAACCAGCCGTTCACAGTCCTTCATTATAAAATCTTCCGTCTGCACCACGCTGTCCGGCGGCAGCCCGCCGTTGGAACGGCCGCGCGACATGGAACCGCGCGTGGGGTGGAAGCGCATGCCGAGCTCACGAGCGGCCTCTATCTGCGTATCTATAAAGAAGCCGCTGTCTTTTTCAGGGAAAAGATAAAGATGGTCGGAACTGGTGGTGCAGCCGGTCAGCAGCAGCTCGCCAAGACCCACCTGGGCGCTGACGTAAACAGCCTCGGGATTAATGTGCTTCCAGATGTCATAGAGATAAATAAGCCAGTTGAAGAGTCCGGCATCCTGCACCTTAGGCAGATTACGGGTGAGCGTCTGGTAGAGGTGGTGGTGCGTGTTCACAAAACCCGGCAGCACCACGCAGTCTCTGGCGTCTATTACCGTATCGGCTTTTACCTTCAGGTTCTTTCCGACTTTTTTAATTTCGGGTCCCTCTACATAGACGTCCCCGCCGCTGATCTCGCTGTCTTTCCCGTTCATGGTGGCCAGCACCAGCGCATTCTTTATCAAAAGGGTCTTTTGTTTCATCAATGATCTCCGGAGAATGTGAATGATCCGGATATTATAGTAAAATTAAAAATAACCTCGTCCGGCCGGACACTCCGGATTACACAAAAAACCATGAAAGATAAAATCATATTCCTCACCGACGCGCAGCTTAAGACCGAGGCAGAACGTTGCCTCTACTGCGAGAGTAAACCCTGCAAGACGGCCTGCCCCGCCGACTGTTCCCCGGCCGACTTCATAATGGCCGTGCGGAAGATGGAAAAATCCGATTTCAAGCGCTCAACCGCCCTTATCATGGGGCACAACACCTTCGGCGGCGTCTGCGGCGCGGTCTGCCCCGACTGGTTCTGTGTGAAAGCCTGCTCCCGCAAGCTCTTTGACAACCCGATAAACATACCGGCCGTGCAGGCCGCAGTGGTGCAGAAAGCCAAGGAACTGGGAGTGATGCCGCAGTTTAAGAAAGCAAAACCCAATGGTAAGAAGGCGGCTGTGGTGGGCACGGGTCCGGCGGGCTTTGCAGCGGCGGGCACCCTGGCCCAGCTGGGCTACAAAGTGGATATTTTTGAGAAAAACAGGAAGGCCGGCGGCGCGGTCAATCTGATACCGGACGCGCGCTTCCCCAAAGAGGTACTGCGCACTGAAATTGAATTCGTAAAAACACTGGGCGACATCTCCATAAAAACCGGAGCGGCCGTCAAAGAGCCTGTTTTCCTGCTTAGGAAATACGACTCGGTTATAGTCGCGGCCGGCGTGGAAAAACAGATAAAGCTCGGCATAGAAAACGAAAATCTCAGCGTGGAAGGCCTGGAATACCTGCGCAATTTCTCAAAATACAAAGTAAAAGGAAAGAACGCGGCCGTGATAGGCGGCGGCGCGGTGGCCGCCGACTGCGCCATGAAAGCGCTGGAGCTGGGCGCAGCCAAAGCCGAGATCTTCACCCGCAAGAACATAGGCGACATACAGCTGCCGGAACACGAACTGCGGAACATACTCAGGGCCGGCATCAACATCAACGCCAGGAGCCGCATCACCGCGATACTTAAAGACCGGAAAGGGATAAAGATAGTCCGCCTCGACGACAGGGCAAAGGACGTCCCCGGCACGGAACAGACGCGCACGGACATAGGTTTCGTGGCGCTGGCCATAAAAAACCTTCCGGTCTTTGAAGATAAGAAGCGGAAAGGAGTCTTCCTGGCCGGAGATTGCCGCAACGGCGCGGCCACCGTGGTGGAAGGGGTCGCCTCCGGCAAGAACGCCGCAATGGAAGCCCACGCCTTCATGCAGGGCAGAAAGGCCCCTGTCATTCCAAACAACCTCAAGAGCATTATACCGCTGGCCGGGCGGGACATGCTGCCGGTCCCGCTTGAGACGGATTTTTTCGGCCGCAAACTGCGCTCGCCGTTCATCATCTCCGCTTCCCCCCATTCCGACGGCTACGGCCAGGTGAGGCGCGCCTACGAGGCGGGCTGGCCCGGCGTGGTTATGAAGACAGCTTTCGACGGCCCGCGCATACATATTCCGTCGGAATACATGGCGACCTTCACGGAGAACACCTACGGCAACTCGGACAACGTCTCCAGCCATCCTCTCAACCGCGTCTGCAAAGAAGTGGCGCGGCTGGTGAAAGAATACCCTGACAGGCTGACAGCCGCATCCACCGGGGGGCCGGTGACCGGCGACGACGAGGCTGACAGGAAAGCCTGGCAGTCCAATACCCTTAAGCTTGAAAAAGCCGGGGCGATGGCCATTGAGTATTCCCTCTCCTGCCCTCAGGGCGGAGACGGTACCCGGGGCGACATGGTTTCGCAGGATCCGGAACTGGCCGCCAAAATCATAGGCTGGGTTATGGAAATCTCCGACCCGGATGTGCCGAAACTTTTTAAGCTGACCGGCGCAGTTACCGCCATCCGGCAGGTGGTGAACGCCATAAAGCAGGTTTACGCAAAATATCCCCGCAAGAAGGCCGGCATAACGCTGGCAAATTCCTTCCCGGCGCTGGCTTTCCGCAAACGCATGTCAGGAAACGGCAGATGGGAAGAGGGAATGGTGGTCGGGATGAGCGGAGAGGGCGTTGCCCCTATAAGCAATCTCACCATAGCTAGGGCGGTAAACCTGGGCGTACCGATCTCCGGCAACGGCGGGCCTATGGACTACAAGGCCGCGGCGCATTTCCTCGCCCTGGGCGCGAAGTCCGTGCAGTTCTGCACTATCGTAATGAAGTACGGCTTCGGTGTGATAGACGAGCTGAACCAGGGCCTGAGCCATATGCTGGAGGAAAAGGGTTATAGGTCGGTTAAGGAATTCATCGGTTGCGCGTTGCCCGGCCCCATAACCAGCTTCCCGAACCTTACACCGGTGAAGAACTTGCCGGAAGCGGACGCCAGCCTCTGTTGCCACTGCGGCAACTGCGGGCGCTGCGGCTACCTGGCAGTGAAACCGGACGGAAAGAAGGTGCCTCAGTTTGATGCCTCAAAGTGCATAGGCTGCTCGCTCTGCGTGAAGAAATGCTTCTCCGGCGCGCTGAGAATGAGGAAGCGCACACCGGCCGAGTTGAAGGTTTGCCCGGAGTAAGGCTCTGACCATGAAAAAGACAATCCTTATAAAGAACGGCACGATACTCACACTGGGAGAGAAGAACCGCGTACTGACCGGCCACGCTCTGCTTATAGAGGACGGACTTATCAAAAAGATAGGCCCGCAGAGAAACTTCAGGGGAAAATACTTAAAAGTGATAGACGCGTCGGACAAACTGGTGATGCCGGGCTTCATAAATGCCCACATGCATTTCTACAGCACCTTTGCGCGCGGGCTCGGCAAGGCGGCGCCGTCAAAGAGTTTCGTGGAGATACTCAATAACCTCTGGTGGCGGCTGGATAAACAGCTTACCAACTCCGATTCCTACTACAGCGCGATTATACCGCTGATAAACGCCGTCAGGAAGGGCACAACCACCCTGATAGACCACCATGCCAGTCCCTTCGCCATAACCGGCTCGCTGGGAGCGGTGGAAAAGGCGGTACGGGAGACCGGCCTGCGCGCCTGCCTGGCATACGAGGTTTCCGACCGTGACGGCAAGGAAAAGGCCAGAGAAGGCATAGAGGAGAACGCGGCCTTTATAGCCGCAGCCCAGGCTAGGGATGACAACACGATAAAGGGGATGTTCGGCCTGCACGCCTCGTTCACGATTTCGGATGAAACCCTTGAAGAGGCGGCCTACAGCGGACATAAGCTGGGCATCGGTTTCCATATACACGCGGCGGAGTCGCAGGCGGACCAGATCCATTGCGAGTCCCACCACAAGATGCGTGTGGTGGAGCGCCTGCGCGATTTCGGCATACTGGGCCGTAAATCCATAGCGGCGCACTGCGTACACGTCAACGAAGCGGAAATCCGGATTTTAAGAGAAACCGGCACAGCCGTAGTCCATAATCCGCAGTCAAACGCCAACAACGCCGTTGGGATAGCCGACATAACCGGCATGATCTCCAAAGGCGTACTGGTCGGTCTGGGCACCGACGCCATGACCGTGAACATGCTGGAGGAAGTGCGCGCGGCCATTTGGCTGCAGCATTTAAGGCGGGATCCGTCACAGGGATTCATGGAAGCGGCGCAGGCGCTGCTCTTGAACAACGCCAAAATAGCCAACCGCTGCTTCAGAGGCCTGGGCGAACTGAAGGAAGGCTTTGCCGCCGACCTGGTTATAATTGATTACATCCCCCCCACGCCGCTGGATGCCTCTAATTTCCACGGCCACCTTATATCCGGCGTCAGCCAGAGCGCGGTGGATACCACCATTGCCGCCGGGCGCGTGCTGATGGAAGGCAGGAAGCTGAAGCTCGGCATAGATGAGAAAGAAGTCTCCCGCAAGTCCGCCGAACTCGCCAAAAAACTCTGGAGCAGGTTTTAGACCAAAGTTCCGGAGCGATTAAAGTGAATTTCTCGTCGGCAGATGGAAAATTTTGGCTGCCGCCGTTCTGGCTACATCGATAATTTCACCCCAAGCAGTTCAAATGCCCTTTTCTGTAGCGGCGTGGGGCTGGTCAGCATAAAAAACTCGGCCTTGCCGGCGCCGCCGGGACTAACACGGTTTTTCGCGATCGTGGCTAAATCCTGCAATAACGTCCGGAAGCTGTGCACAGGCCGCCCTTCAACCGTTTTCCTCGTCCGGGCCTTTTCCTCCGCCGCAGGGGAACGCACCGCAGGCGATACCACAGACGCGCGCAGCGTCCGGGCGTATTCTTTCTCTTCGTCGTCAAACAGCAGCGGCGCCAGCGCCTTGCGCATATTCCATTCAACATAGTAGGCCAGCATACACAGGAAAATATGCGCGGTAACGCGTTCTTCAAGCCGGTGGTAAATGGGGCGCACATGCAAATCCACTGTTTTAAGGCAGCGGAAAGCGCGCTCCACAAGCGCCAGGTCTTTGTATCTGGCGACAATGTCCTCGCTGTTGAAGGTTTCCGCGCCCACCGACGTGCGTATCACATAAATACCGTCCAGCGCGGCTTCCGCCTCAATCGCTCCGTTGTCCCACTGATATGAAAAATAATCGTCGGCAATGGCCAATATGAAATGTTTCCCGACTTTGTGGTGATTGATGACTTGTAAATATTCGGTAAACCCATCCGTCATTCCCGCAATTTGTAAGCGGGAATCCATAAAGATTGATTGGATTCCGGCCAACAGATCGCCGGAATGACGGAATGGGACAATGGGTTTACCGAATATTTACGAAGTTTAGACATTCGGCATTATTAGCGGAAGGCGACAATATTGCCTCCATAAATCTGAGTGCAGCGGCGTACTTTTTACCCGTTGCCTGCCGGAAATTATTTGCGGATTTCCGCAATGCGTCCAGCGCTTTGCTTAAATTCCGGTCCTGCGCAAGTTTAGCGGGCAGAGGCGGCGCTTTTTCGGCTATCAGGTTAGCGCAGGTATAGATCACCGCCCGCCCGCATTCCAGCATGGCGTCGAACGCCAGGGCGGTATTGATATTGTCCACCTGTTCGCGGAGGTTCTGTCCTGGGGATTGCAGGAGGTTCTTTTTTATGTCGTCCAACCCCGGCATGTTTACCGTATTTCGGCCAAAGGCCTCGATAAGCGAATGCCGGCGGTGGGAATCTCCAAGCCCGTCCGGAGCGTCGGCGCGGAGGATATCCCGGACTATCTCCTTCTCTTTAGGCGTAGGCCAACAGCTTCCCAAGCCTTTGGTTATGGCGTAAGTAGTACTGATCTTCTCGCCGCTTAGCCAGCCAAAAAGCGCTTTGCGGATCTTCATTTGGTCTAAGAACGCGTCGGCAAGCTCTTGCCCTGGTTGCATCAGTTCCATTGTGTTGAAACGTGTGCCGTTTGTTAGTTTTAAGTTCGACAGTGCGCGGACGGTGGATTGCCGGTAGGTCACCTGTACATAATGCGTTTTATCCGAAAGGTCGTTGAAACTCCAGATTCCGTCGTCTTCGTCCCGGTCAAATGCGCGTTTTCCCCGCCTGGTGTAGTTTTCTTTACCATACCGCCATTCCAGCTTGCACGCGAGCGCCTCGATGGCATTGGCGACCTTCGCCGGCTTGAGGGCGAGTTCTTTGGCCAGGGCAATGCCGGCCGCCGACCAGGAAAGCTGGCGCACAAACCACACTCCGCCGATGCCCGGCACGCTCAATTCGCGATAGTAGCGTGTTGCGCTGTTTAAGCCAAGATGCAGTAAAGCCCGCTCTGATTGAAATTCTTCCAAGGCAGGAATAAACCAATTGCCCATAAGATGCCTCGTCCTCTATTTCTAAATTACACTCACGCCCTGACTTATCGTGCAGCGTCCCGTATCTCGGCCCCAGGAAAGTTTAAGTGATTAGCGGGCCAATCGCCGTAATCCGTAATAACGCCGGATTTGCCGCATTCGGGGCACCACCAATGGAATCTGGGCGGACCGGCCATTCTTAAAATATTCAGAATGCCCTTGCACCATTTCCCCTGCGGGCCTGTCATGCAGGGAATTTCAGAATGGGTGACATTAGCTATCGGCAATTTCCGGCCGGAATTCACAACGAGGTCGATAAACAGCGCTACTTGCCTAAACTCAACAGAAGCATTCAGAGTAAACATGGCGTTTAAATAATGACTGGCTTTTGTGATAAATTTCGGGCTTGGGATTTCATCATCAAATAAAATGGCTGGAGGCGGGGAATGCCGGAAGGCTCCGGCTTTTTCAAGCTCCATGACAGCCATTGCGCCAAAGCCTTTTGTCATCAACACCTGATCCCTTGACAGGGCTTTTTTTACAAATTCCTTCAAGGTTTTACAATGAAAGGCCTTTCTTATCTTGATTACCACCCCGGTAGAAAGGGTCCCCCACTTTTTATTCATCAGCTTCTCTTCCTTAAGCTTTTTCTTTATAGCCCCCACCCGGGAACCGCTTATGCCGAATTCCTTCGCTATAGCCTTGTAACTATGCCCTTTTTTCAACAAAGCTGGAATCAGCTTCTTATTCCGGAAACGGATAGCTTCAAGCATATCTCCTTCGTTCAGCGCCGGATAGCGGCAACAGAAGGAAATATAAGACCCCTTTAGCCCTTTCAGAATATCGGCTATAGGGATGCCTTTTATGTTTGGTATTTCTATTTCATCGTGCATGGGAGCACACCTTCCTTTACGGAGCAAGCAGATACTGGATTAGAGCATTGTTTTTCCCAGGTCTGCCTGTCCGACCGGCGGCGACCGTTTGCCCTGTAGACCTCAAGCGCGGGAGCAATTCCCCCCTCCGGGTTGGGAGGCGCGTCATCCGGGCCGGAACCTCTTTCCAGAAGCTTGAGGCCGCTGATTTTATAGAGTTCAGCTCACAGGGTAGAGGATTCAGGGTGCAGATGGACCCTGTCTCCTGTCTCCTGTTTCCTTTGCCGCATCACCTGCGCCCGCCGCTTCGGCCTGTCCTCGTCTTTGCTTTACGAAATGCGTCGTCCAAAGTTGCTCTATCGGCGGGTTTCCTGACTTCGAGAATCTCAATTGGTCCTTGGGTCCCTTTCCCCACGACATATAGGCCGTCCGACTCGGCTTCAGTTTGCCGTTCAAACTGTTCTTTCTGACGGTAATCATGATGAAGCTGATCCGCTTCAGGTTGGTTTTGATTACCCGCTCCAAGTACGGCACTCGCCGGAATCGCCAGTCCTCATAATCCCGCTGGTCTAGGCAGCCGAGCGCCTCTTTCCAGCGGTCAACCTCCCGGCTTTGCCGTAAGCCCTCCAACACGAGCCGCTGGTCGGCTTCGCCAAGCCTCCTGGCAAAGCCCCGCAGAGCCTCCCCATCCAGCGACAAACCAGCCGAGTCATATTCGAGCTCTCTAAGCCGGTCGAGAAACTCAAAGGCGTTCTTACCCTCCCGTTTGGCCGCGCGCCACTCCCAATCGATGAGGCAGGCTGTGGTCCTGGGGCCCAGGTCAAGGCCGTCCACAAAAGCCTCCAGCCAGTCCGGAAGCCCGCCGGAGACGTCGTCCATGATTTCTTTCACTGTTCCGGCAAAACTGAAATCCGGGGCGAGATTTTCCTCGAATACGCGCCCGGCAAGCGGCGCCATCCTGGCTGCCACGCCGTCGAGATCGTCGGCCAATGCCGTCGGGTCGTAATAGGGTTCCTCCCAGTGATGCTCATGAATGACATAGGGGCCGTCCTCATCGCAGGCCTTTGAGAGGATTTCATTCCACTCGCTCCAAAGGAGTTTCCACTCCTGCATGATTTTGGCGCGCCCGGCTTTGACGCTATCGGCGTCCGACGCCTTAAGCGAGCGCTCAAGGGAGGCGGCCGTGTCCGGGTCAAGCCTTTTTTGCAGGCCCTTGAGAGCGGCCTCGTCAAGCGAGGAGAGGGCGCCCGAGAGTACTTCTTCCAGTTCCTCCCTGGAGAGGCCCGCTGAGAGCTTGCGCAAAAGCTCCCGCGTCTGCGGCGAGGTCCTGGCCTGGGACGAATTTTTTAAGTTCATAATGGATTATCTCCTGCCGGCGGCCGGCGCTTGCGCGGATGATCACAGCGAATCAGGCCTGGGAGGGCGCGACCAGGCAAAAAGCTCAAAAAAGGACTCGTGGCCCAGATACAAGATATATTTCCCGGCCATATTGCGAAGGCGCCCGCAGTCGAGCGTCAGCCAACCGTCAATGCTGCTTCGATAGCACATGCGCTGAGCCTCAAATTTGCGCAAGCTTCGGTCCACCAGCACGAAACGCATCACGGGGGAGTAGCGGCCTATTGTCTCAGGGTCCCGGAGCATACTGTTGCGGTATGGTGAATTTGCGGCGCGATCCGCAATTGACTGCGTGAAAACCTCGTTCTGGAATCCAAAAGGCTCGTAAACGGTGATGGCTTTTCCGCTTGAGTCCGCCCGATGACCTTTCAAACGGTCATGGCGGTCTATCTCGGCTTGCAAGCCTGCCTTGCGAAGCGAGACTACCCCGTTGACGCTCTCGGAGATCTCAAAGCCGGCAGGAATGCCCAAGACGGGCTCCTGCGGAGCATGGCGCGATAAAAAATACCGGGGCTTTCCGGTTTTCGTTTTCGCCCGGCCAAGGTGATAGAGAATTCCCCTGCAGTTGCGGTAGATGACTCCCAAGTTCATATCTTCTCCAGCCTGACGAACATGGTAATTACTGTGGTGCCTTGAACATATACATCCGACACGCCAAGCCCACATCTCCTTCCCTAAGCCACCGGCTGAAATCGCGTTCCCCATGCTCCCAAACAGTGCGTATAAGCTGCCGCTGAATTTTACCTATCATGCTGGCTCCTTTTGCTGAACCCTAAAAAAACTCGACGGAATCATCTTGCATTTAAGCGTTTAGTAACGTCCCGCCTGTCCCCCCTATCAAAAAGTGCTAAAAATCCCCTTTTTTAGGCTGATAAAGCGGCAAAGGACATAATTTTATAACCACGGTCATATGTTTTATAGCCATGGTCATATTTATGCCCAAAGTTCATACCAGGCCCCTTTCCGTGTACCATGCAGGTTTAGTTTTTTTGCCTTAACAAGCCTGGCTAGGAGATGTCCTGTCTGACGCACTCCAAGCTTACATAGATCAGCGGCTTCGGCGCGGGTTATCTTCCTATGCTTCTCTGCAAACTGCAAAATCATCTGTTCCTGCTGGAGCGGCTCGAAGCCGCGCTGCCGCACATATGCAGCTTTCTCGCCCAAGCGGCGGTAGGTCGCGGCTGAAAGGTGGTACAAACGCCCCTTCTTTTCCCCACGCGGCTCAACTAACCCGGCCTCCACAAGCCTCTGGATGGTTGAACGCGCCTCTATTTCCGGCTTTTGGATGAGCGTAGCAGCCAGTGCCGTGTCCAATTGACGGTCAATCCATAGCCGGTTGAGGACAAGCAAATCATCAAGTCCAAGCGGCCGATTTGCTCGGCTTTCCTCTGTCACCAGCCGGGCGAACTCCAAGTTGGCCTTCCCGCCCGGGATCACAAGCATCACATCGGTATCGGTAGTGCGGTCATACGATGGGGTAGGACGCCCGTTCTTCAACTGCTCGTAGAAGATAGTGTCTATCCCGCGGGCGGTCCGTTCCACGATTCCGGCGCGCTTGAAGGCGTCCGCAAGGAGAGGGTTGCGGGAACGAGGCGCCGTAACCAACAAGTTGTCTAACCGGACTCCTTCGGGAAAGCCGCCGGGATTGGAGATTTCAATGCGGTCGGCATGCCATTGGATGTGGACAGTGCCAAGCCGTGTGTAATCGCGGTGAATGAAGGCGTTCGCCACGGCCTCCCGGATGGCCCGCTCAGGGTAATCGGGTACGCCCACGCGCAGCATGCCGACCATCAGTTCGGTCTCCTGGCTCCGTGCGCGGAAGCGCGCTTCAATTTCATCCATAAGGCGGATCAAAGGCCAGCGGAAGAAGTCATTCACCTTCACATCAGTGCCTTGAAGCGCCTGGAAGGCGGCTTCATGAGTGGGCAAAAGGCGGTGCAACGCCTCCTCCCGGCCAAATAGCAAGAGCCCCATAACGCGGACAACCCGGATATCGCCGTTGGCTTCGACCGCACCCAACGCCTTCGCCAGTTCAATGTCGGGCAAATTCTGCAAGGCCGCGTCACCGCGCCCCTGGCTTTCCCGAATACGACGGCGGAACCGCTCAAATTCCAACGGATCAAGATCCTGCCACGTCGCCTCGGACGCGCCGACAGCCGTGTAATCCAGAATGCCGCGACTTGACTGTAGCGACTGCATTTCATGGAAATGGAAAGGGAGACAGGCGGGCTTTCCGTCGCCGCCCAGTGCACGGCGAACGTACTTGCCGTCCGTAGTTCCTACCAGGAGCCGGAGCGGAAGAATCTGGATGACGAGGACAGGGTTGCCGTCAATTTTCAAAAGCGATGCCTGAACGCTTATGGAAGGGCGGGTGCGGCCTGAAATCAGGGCCTGGATACGCGATGGATCGGTGTTGCCCGCCTCGTGGCGCGGCCGAGCGCCTGTGATGCGGCCGTCATCTTCCACGCCGAGTAAAATATAGCTAGGCCGGTCGCCGGATCGGTTAGCGAGGCAAACGACCGCCTCGATAAGGTCAGTATCGCTTAGAGAACGCCGCTCCTCACCTTTGAACTCGACATCAAAAGATTCACCGGTAGAAATGAGTGTGCGAAGTTCAGATTCGGTCATGGTTATTTTTCTCCATATATGTTAACCAAACTTATAGTGTTTTCTGACGGCTTTTTTTATGTCCCAGACACAGTCCATGCCTTCCTGAAAAATCACATAGTCCCCGCCCTTAAAAGAAACTTCTTCATTGCCCGCCTTAATGGTCACTTCACCATCAAGGATAAGGCAGGTTTCTTTTTCCTCATAGTGCCATGGAAAAGAGGAGACCTCTTTTGTCCAGATGGGCCATGATGACGCCGCTTTTCTCTCGTTTTTAGTGGGTTTTCTTATTTCGATTTTCATCTCTCCTCCAACTTGCCCGCAAACTTCTTCCCGCCCCGC